>JAOULB010000078.1 GCA_029882235.1 Gammaproteobacteria bacterium
CTTCATCTCGTTATGTTTTCTTGCATGTTTGTGGCGCAGGCCAGCGAGCTTAATGTTGATGATTATGTTTATCTCCAGAAGTTGAATATTGAACCAGGTCATTCCATTTATGAAACAAGGATCCCGACTTCACTTTATTTAATCAGCAATCGCTATGGAACTGAACATATTCGGGTATTAAAAAATAGTGGCGAACCAATTAGTTTTTCCGTAAGAAAGGCGGAGGAGGTTAAACAGAAGACTGTCGATCAGATTGAGTTGCCCTATTTCCCAGTAATGGGCGCGAGTTCAAGCAGGCTTGATGATCTTAAGCTTAAAATTATGCGCGATAGTAATCAGCTGTTGATTGATGTTAAGAGTGAAAAAAATACAGGTGTGATGCAACAAAGTTACCTGGCTTATATTCTTAACCTTGAAAATGTGGATAAGGTGATTGATGAGATTACCTTTACCTGGCCATCGACACAGAAGACCTTTGTCATCGACCTGATCATTGAAAGTAGTGACGATCTTGTTAGCTGGATAAAAATAAATGATTCTGCTGTGCTTGCGGATATGCATTTTAACAACAATAAGTTGCTTAAAAATAAAGTAAAAATAGATCGTCGTGTTGGTAAATATCTTCGTATTAGCTGGGATAGAAGTCGGTATTTTCCAGCTCTAAGTAAAGTGATGGCAACTTCCAGTAATCATACAATTCACCAGCAGCATAACTGGCATACTCTGAAGGTAACAAAATCAAAAGATAAGGATATATATCGCTTCGAATTACCCGGATGGATGCCCGTGGATAATATTGAGTTGATTTTGCCAGAAGATAATAGTGCTTGTCAGGCCAGTTTTTATTCGCGTTCAAATGAGGCGGCAAGCTGGACGTATCGGGGTAGTAAATCAATATACAAACTCAAGCTTGATGGGAGAAGTGTTGCCGATAGCATTATTGATGTTACAACATCACGAGATCGTCACTGGAAAATTGAAATCCCTGATTCAAATCTTGTTATTGGTAATTCGCTGCCAACGATCAAGATTGGCTGGCAAGCTGAAAAGATACGTTTTCTGGCGCGAGGTTCAACGGAATATCTATTGGCATTAGGTCAAAATGCGGATGCAAATAGCAGTAGAGACTATGATTTGTTATTAAATGCTATAAGTGGTGATAATAAAACAAAAGCGAAACCAGCAACGGCAACTGTTGGTGAGATTATCAGGTCGTCCACTGTACAGGCAGAAGTGATCAGTAAAGATGAAGTTAATACAAAAGCCTGGGTGCTTTGGGGTGTGTTGTTGATAGGGGTTGCACTGCTTGGTTTTATGGCGGTGCATTTGTATAAACAAATAAAACTTTCCGATAAATAAATAGCAATAATTGTTGGGCTAAATATTATGGATGTGTTGACTGAATTAATGCAACGTTGTGAAGAACGGTTGAAAAACGCCATGCTGCAATCCGATGTATCAGCGCTGGATGATCTGCTTGCGCCTGATCTCGTTTTTACCAATCATCTTGGTTTTACCATGAGCAAACAGGATGATCTTGACGCACATCGCTCCGGTGTGTTGAAAATTAATCAAATTGATCTATCTGATCAGAAAATAAAAGTACTGCAGGATTCTGCTGTTGTGACCGTACAAGCACACATCATTGGCAGTTTTAATGGTGAAACCTCTGAAAATGATTTTCGTTTTACCCGGGTATGGGCAAAAGCATCAGATGATCATTGGCAGATCGTTGTCGGGCATTCGTGTCTTGTCGCGTGATCTAATTTCAACAGTCTGGGGCGACTGTATTCGCCACCCCAACTGTATACCTGTTATGCTACCTTGCTCCACTTGGCAGGCTGTAAGGCTTCATCAAGGTCAGTACCCATGATGCGATTTGCAAACACAGCGATAAGCTTGTTCGACATCATCATGACGATGTCCAGGATATGACGACGGGTATAACCATGAGCAAGGAAGTTTTCAATATCCCTGTCACTCACATCACAGCCTGTCTGTACCAGCTTGCTGGTGAATTCCTGTAGTGCATTGAGTTTGGCATCGCTGAGCGACTTGTTTTCACGCACCTGCTGAATGTATTCAGGATTGACCTTGCCCATTTGTGCAAAGGCGGAATGCGCCGCAACACAATAACTGCAATCATATTCACGCGTAATGGTCAGGAAGGCGATGTGACGCTGTACATCGTCCAGTGAGTTTTGCTGTACCAGGCCATCCAGCTCCAGATAGGCCTTAACCACTTCTGGCGATTCAGCCATCGCACCCAGCGCATTGGGGATAAACTGATAGTGATCCTGAACCATCTGCAAAATGCCTTTGGCTGCTTCAGGGGCTGAGTTTGTGTCGTAAATTTTGTAACCGTTTTTCATGTCAATTTCCTCATGTTGGGTTAAAGGGGCGTTGTGCCGCTGAGGAAAAATTTAGGAAATTTGCGCAATAAAGTTATAAACTTTATTCGAAGGTTTTATGATTTTTATACTAATAACAATAAATTCAAATACTTATAGACGATTAAGAATCAGTAAGGCGACCGTCTTCGATGGACAATGAAAAGCAAACACTCTCTGAAACCCCATTCTGGCTGAATGACTGGTATGTCGATCCCCGCTCCGGGCGCATTTCGCGTCAGGGGGCTGAGGTCAAACTGGAACCCAAGGTCATGCAGGTGCTAGTCCTGCTCGCGACTAATGCCGGTGAGGTGCTCTCCCGTGAGCTTTTAGAGAGCAAGGCCTGGGATGGGGTGGTGGTCAGTTATGATTCCTTGTCGACAACCATTATCAAGTTACGCAAGGCCCTTGGTGATACTCACGTAACCCAAGCTATATCGAAACGGTCTCCAAGAAGGGCTATCGTCTGATCGCCACGGTGAGGATCGGCGATAAGCCGGCATCTGAATCAGCCCCTGATAATAAAGTTTCTTTCTCTCTAACACCGTTGGCGTTTATCAGTATGGCTGCGATCCTTGTGTTGGCCGTATTACTGCTGAACAATTTCTCGGGTAATGATTCAACTCACAGAGGCGGGGCTGATAAGGCGTCACTTGCGGTCTTGCCCTTTACAAATCGTCATAACAATCCTGACCAGGAATATTTTAGTGATGGTATTACCGATGATTTGATCAATGATCTGTCGCGCTTCTCCGGTCTGCGCGTTATCGCGCGTCGGTCGGCTTATATATATAAGAGAAAGAAAACCGATATCCAGACCATTGCGAAAGAGCTGAACGTCAATTATATCCTCGATGGTGATGTGCGCCGTGATGGCAATATGGTTCGACTGAATGTACAGCTGATTGATGCTGCGACGGGGACGAATATCTGGGCGCAACGGTTTAATCGTCAAACCAAAGATATTTTCGATGTGCAGGATGATATTCGTCAGAATATTTTTAATGCCCTGTCGATTACCCTTTCAAAAGAAGAACAGAAACGAATTCAATTACGTTACACCGAAAATTTTGCCGCCTATGATCTCTTTTTGAAAGGACAGGCAAGCCTGATCACCCGTGCTTCTGCCGTGGATAGTAAAAAAGCACAGCAGTTTATGGAACAGGCCATTGCGCTGGATTCAAAATTTTCTCGTGCCCATGCTGCGCTGGCCTTAATTCATGCCGATGCGTTTCGGTTTGACTGGTCAGACAATCCGGCACAAACCAAAGCAAGTGCAATTAAAATAGGTAAGCGTGCCATTGAATTAGATAAACATTCACCGCAGGCACACTGGATTATGGGTTACGTCTATCTGTTTCTGTTTGAAGATCATACCAATGCCATTGCCATGGCCGAAAAGGCCACAGCACTGGCACCCAATGATATGGATGCCTTCACCGTTCTTGCAGTGACCTATGCCTTTGGTGATGCGCCGGAGAAGGCAAAACGGATTGTCGAAGGCATTATGCAGAAAAACCCAAGATACTCGGCACTGGTGCCCTCGGTATTGGGATTATCGAACTTCAGGCTGGCTAAGTATGAAGAGGCATTAGCCGCCTATGATAAGTCACTGTTGATCAATCCATCACGCATACAGGGTAATATTTACAAGGCCGTCGTCTTATATCGGATGGGTAATGCCGATGATGCCGAATTTCAGCTGGATCAGCTTTATACGTTGCATCCACAGTTTGATTTAAAGGTATGGGCCAGCCGGCAACCCTTTAGTGATAAAGCTGTATTGCAGCAGTTGCTTAAGGATATAAAAATCATTCGTGGTGATGGTTGAGCGTATCTAGCAAGAAATGTCACCCAATTATAAATTTATTATTCTTTGCCTGCTTGGCGTTCTAGGTTTAATCATCTACTGGATTCTTGAACAGGGCGAGTATCTTGCTGTACTCCATGATGGCCAGCTGTTACTGGATTTCATTAAGTCGTATGGCTATCTTGGGCCACTCATGATTATCATTATGATGACGATTGCCATTATGGTCAGTCCCTTACCCAGTGCACCCATTGCCATTGCTGCGGGTGCCGCATACGGACATAGCTGGGGTACTTTGTATGTATTGGCCGGTTCACTCTGTGGCGCGATTGGGGCCTTTTTGATTGCGCGATACTTTGGTTATGCCGCCATACGTCAATATGCCGATCGATATCTGCCACAACGGTTTTATGAATCGCAAAATATGCTGATGGGCATTGTGCTGGTAACACGCCTGATGCCATTTTTATCTTTTGATGTGATGAGTTATGCCGCTGGATTGACGCCGTTACGATTCTGGCGTTTTGTTATTGCAACAGTCATTGGAATTGCCCCGGCCAGTTTTTTACTTGCCCATATTGGTAGCGAACTCGCTTCGAGTGAATTTGAGCGCATCGGTTTTGCCTTGCTTGTATTGGCGATGATTACCGGTGGTTTGATCCTGTTTAATTCCTGGCGGCAGCAGGGCGAGCGGTGAGAAAAATGGCCACTGGCGAACCAGTGACCATAAGATGAGTTACTTACCTGTATAATTCGTTGCCAGGTAATGCCCATCCAGTTTAAAAAACATATACAGGATCTGTTTTGATTTGTCAGACAGGGCAGGGTTGTTGAAAGTGACTACCCATTCCTTTTTACCTTTATAGGTCTTTTGTTCGGCGCTGCTGGCCTTGATGTCTTTCCAGCTTTTATCAATCTTGCCTTTGCTAACCAGTCGTTTTATGCGGTGTTCTGCTTTATGAATGGCTTTTTCTTTGGTGATGGGACCATGCGCGTGACCATGTCCCGGTCCGGCCAGGGCAGGCGTAGTCAAACTCAGCAGGCTGCCGAGCATCAATGTCATGATGATATTTTTCATTGTTATGTTCTCCTGTTAATCAATTGATTCATGGGTGTTCTTTTGGGTGGCCTGTTGCTCATTCATGCGCAGGTGATCATGATAATGATTATCTGAGCTAAAGCCGAATTCATCGGGCGTGGTGGCATGCCAGTAGCCATGGATTTGCATGGAGAAGAAAAACACACCAGCAAAGACAAGCCCAAAGTTGGATAGTTTAGCGAAACTGGCAAAGGAAGGTGCCTTGCGCCAACCGGCAAGCAATAACAGCATGACCGCCAGAGCAAGGATCTGCCCAAGTTCGATACCAACATTAAACGAGATAATATTCATCAACAGCTGATCATGGTTCAATGGTAACTGTTGCAGTCGTGTTGACAGGCCCAGACCATGAATCAAACCGAGGCTGGTGATCATTACCATCATATTCGGTGCTTTCATGTTCAGATACTTTTTAAAGCCATCGAGATTGGCAAAGGCGATATAACACACGCTTAGACCAATAATGGCATCGATCAGGAAGTAGTCGATCTGGATCTGGTTAAAGGTCGCAATAATCAGCGTGACACTGTGACCGAGAGTAAACGCGGTAATGTATTTGACGATATCTTTGAAACTGGTCAAAAAGAAAATAATGCCAAAGACAAACAGCAGGTGATCATAGCCACTCAACATATGTGTGGCACCGAGCCAGAGATAGCTCATATTGCCACCGTCGAGAATGGATTGTTTTTCGGCCTCGGACATACCGTGACCAAAGGCCATGCTGGTGCCGAGCAAACTCATTGCCAGTATAAACAACCAGCGGGTGTGGTGTTGCGTAAACATAAAACTTTCCTCTTTCATTAAAGCTAAATAACTGAACCACGACACCAGGTCGTGCTCATGTTTGGATTAAAGAAAAATTTTATCTACAGGTGGGCCGCGCCGCAT
The DNA here is from genome assembly GCA_029882235.1 of Gammaproteobacteria bacterium. GTDB lineage: Bacteria > Pseudomonadota > Gammaproteobacteria > UBA6429 > Thiohalophilaceae > JAOULB01. The sequence continues at coordinate 6,191 of JAOULB010000078.1, forward strand.
GGCGCTATAGGGTTCAAACAGACTTCGACAGGGTGGGATGAAACGGATGCGTATGGGCTGTATTTTTTCAAACTGCCAGAGGATGAATATGAATAAAGACGCAACGAAGGCCAGTATTTTAATGATCTTGTGTATTTGCGCATCCAGATCCAGATTGATCTCGGTGGTGTCGCTGCGATGAGCTTCTTCTACATCAATATTATCGTGTTGGCTGGTGTGGATATGAAAGCCATGTGTTTCCGATTGGTGCGTATGGGGCGCAGTATCAGAGTGTGTCTCTGGTAAATGGATATGCAATCCCAGTAACGGCATCATGCCGAGGGATACAATAAGCAGACTGATTAAAAACGGTCTGTGCAGTTTGATGGATTCAAGTTTCATTCTTGCGTTAGTCTGTGTCAGATCTGGGTTTAGAAAAGCAATTATAGATTAAAAATCAGGCAGGTCATTATCTACGAGTCAGCAGAATCAAGATATTTGCTGCAGGTCTCATACAGCTTAACCCGGTTGATGGGTTTGGTGACATAATCATCACTGCCGGCATTCAGGCAGATAGTTCGGTCGCCAGACGTCGCATTGGCCGTCAGCATAATAATCGTACCGGTGTATTTTTTCTTACGTAAGCTTTTTACCGCATCGAGTCCGGACATCACGGGCATTTGCATGTCCATGAATATAATGTCATAGGATTTGTCCGTAGTGGCATCGACCGCTTCTAGTCCATTTTCTGCGATATCGACGCTCAGCCCCATGCCGGTTAAGTATTTTTTAATCAGTTGCTGATTAAGTTCATTGTCTTCAGCTAATAACACGCTGCCCTTGAGCTTGTTCGTGGCGGTCGTGTCTTCTTTTCGATAGCTGTCAATATTTGAAATGATTTTTCCATCCTTGTCGGTACAGGCGTGAGTTAAAGTGAGCGTGAACGTCGAACCTTTACCCGCTGTACTTTCTACTTCCAGATTTCCGTCGAGCAGTTCTGTCAGTCGTTTTGACAGACTGAGCCCAAGACCGGTACCGCCAAAGCGTCGCGAAATACTGGCATCGGCCTGTTTAAAGGCTTTGAATACATTCTGGATCTGGTCAAGCGTCATGCCAATACCCGTGTCACTAATGGCAAAGTAGATACTGTCATTGTCTTTGTCATAACCAACGGAAAGTTTTACCTTGCCTTTGTCAGTAAACTTAATGGCATTACCACCCAGGTTGATCAGGATCTGTTTTAGGCGCAGCGCATCAGTATTGATTTTTTCCGGTACAGGGGAGTCAATCTCGATTGAAAAGTTGAGCTGTTTATTTTTTGCAGGGACAGTCAGTATGGATTCGACTTCGTTGAGTATGCTCAGAATATCGGTATTTTGTTTTTCAATAACGAGTTCGTCGGCTTCAATTTTAGAAAAATCAAGAATGTCATTGATTAGATTAAGCAGGTGGTTACCACTGTTATGAATCGTGATGAGTGCATTCATACGCTCTGCCATATCCTGATCTTCAGAAATAGCCAGCTCGGCAAAACCAATAATTGAAGTGAGTGGTGTGCGAATCTCATGACTCATGTTCGCCAGGAAGCTACTCTTGGCCTTATTCGCTGCATCGGCTTTTAATTTGGACTGCTTGAGTTCTTCTGCTTCAAGCTGGCGTTCCATCATGACACTGATCCAGCTACCCATAAGATTGACCAGATCGACATCGGCCTCGGTAAAGGCACGGGCAACGGGTGTTCTGCTGGAAAAATTAATGGTGCCAAACTTTTTTCCATGGATATTGATTGAAGTACCAATATACGATTCCATTCCCAGAAAAGATGCAGCGGGGTGATCCTTATATTCCGATTGCGACACATGGCTAATTGAGACAGCCTGTGGCGAAGAGAAAGTAATATGACAAAAGGTTTTGTCCAAAGGCAT
>JAOULB010000421.1 GCA_029882235.1 Gammaproteobacteria bacterium
AGATCAGCCGCCAGGGCCATTACGGCACTGGCAATCGCGCCGACACCCTGCAGGGCACGACCAGCGATGACACCGTAGATACTCTCCGAAACCGCAGCCAGGACACTGCCCACCGCAAAAACCAGCAGGCCGGCGATAATGACCGGTTTTCTGCCGACCCGGTCAGACAGCATGCCCATCGGAATTTGGAAAATTCCCTGAGTCAGCCCATAAATACCGATGGCCAGACCCGCCAGCATCACCGTATATCCATTGAGTTCGCGGGCATAATCAGCAAAGACGGGCAGGATCATGAACAGACCCAGCATGCGCACCATAATGATGCTGACTAGCGACATGGCGATACGACGTTCGCCCGGAGTCATTTGTGTCTCATTCACTCGATGTTTTACCAGAATAGCTTTGCCACAAGCACGACAAGCCGCGTATATTAGCAGGTTGTTCTGATAAACCAAAAAGCAGTTATGGATACCATTCACATCCGTGGGGCACGCACCCACAACCTGAAAAATATTGACCTCGACCTGCCGCGCGATAAGCTGATTGTTGTGACCGGGCTGTCCGGCTCAGGCAAATCTTCACTGGCCTTTGATACCATTTATGCCGAGGGTCAGCGTCGTTATGTCGAATCCCTGTCGGCCTATGCACGCCAGTTTCTATCGATGATGGAAAAACCGGATGTGGATCATATTGAGGGCTTATCGCCTGCAATCTCGATTGAGCAAAAATCGACCTCACATAACCCGCGCTCGACCGTCGGCACCATTACTGAGATCTACGATTATCTGCGTCTGCTGTTTGCTCGCACGGGTGACCCACGCTGCCCGGATCATGATATTACGCTTGAGGCACAGACCATCAGCCAGATGGTGGATCTGGTGTTGGCCCTACCTGAGGGTACAAAAATTATGTTGCTCGCACCCGTTATTAATGATCGCAAGGGTGAACATGAGCAAGTGCTGGATAAACTCCGCAGTGAAGGCTTCGTTCGTGCCCGTATTGACGGTGAAGTCATTGAACTGGATGATGCGCCTAAACTGGATCTTCGGCGTAAACACACCATTGAGGTTGTCGTCGATCGCTTTAAAGTCAGACCCGATGTGCAATCACGTCTGGCCGACTCCTTTGAAACCGCAGTCAATCTGGCTGATGGCATCGCTCGTATCGCTTTTATGGATGAAGACAGAGAAGAGCTGGTTTTCTCGGCCCGCTTCGCCTGCCCGGTTTGTGGTTACTCACTGACGGAACTGGAACCACGCCTGTTCTCTTTTAATAACCCTGCAGGCGCCTGCCCGACCTGCGATGGTCTTGGCATCCATCAGTTCTTTGACCCCGCTCGAGTTGTTACGCAACCTGAAGCAGGCCTGGCCAGTGGTGCCATCCGTGGCTGGGATCGACGCAATATGTATTACCACCAGATGCTGGTTTCTTTGTCACGCCATTATGACTTCGACATGGATCAACCCTACTACGAACTGCCAGAGAAAATTCAGAATGTGATCCTTTATGGTAGTGATGAAGACATTGAATTTGTATACCAAAATGATCGCGGCAGCGAGTATCGAAAGCATCAGCCTTTTGAGGGTGTCATCCCCAACATGCAACGCCGTTATCGAGACACCGAGTCTAATGTCGTTCGCGAAGAATTATCCAAGTATCAGAGTCACCAACACTGCCCGGATTGTGAAGGAACGCGACTGAATCGAAGTGCACGTCATGTCTTTGTGCTTGATAAAACTCTGCCTGAGATAGCCCGCATGCCCGTCGGTCTGGCACAGAAATTTTTTGACGAGCTTAAGTTACCGGGTCGACGTGGTGAAATCGCTTCCAAGATTGTCAAAGAGATCAGTCAACGACTGAACTTTCTGGTCAATGTTGGACTGGACTATCTAACCCTTGAACGCAGCGCCGATACTTTATCGGGCGGTGAAGCTCAACGTATTCGTCTGGCCAGCCAAATTGGCGCGGGCCTGGTCGGGGTGATGTATATTCTGGATGAACCTT
>JAOULB010000079.1 GCA_029882235.1 Gammaproteobacteria bacterium
ATGATCAACTCGTTAACTTCCAGCCAGTGTCAGGTAATAAAGTTAGCTGGTCTGAGCATATGGCCTTACCTGAAGACGTGTATGAGGACATGCTGTCGCTCTATCGCGGTAAGGGGCTGACGATGGAAAGAGTCATTCTCGATCTGCATAGTGGTCGTTTATTTTCTGGCGTGGGTGTTTATTTAATGGATATTGTCGCGCTATTGATGATTTTTCTGGCAGTAAGTGGTGGCTGGATCTGGGCTAAGCGCATTCTGCGCGAACGAAAACGACTGCATTAATGCATGGGCTTGTAAAAGTGTTATGATCTTCCCTGATTAAACAAAATTTAATTCACCAGGGAATCATGTGGACTTTTCCTTAACACGTTTAGAGAACGACGAAATATTAACCGCCCGATCTGAAGCAATTCGTAAAGGCAATGATATTGAAGCCCTGGAGCCATTCGCTCGCGCCTATCTGGGCCTGTTTTATGATATTGATAGTAAGACTGAGCCTGCTGCAAGAATTGATTTGCTCGTCAATCCGGAACTGGCAAAAAATATTCACGCTGGCTTTGTTGCTGCATTACAGAATCAGGCCATACCGGATTGTGAAGCCATTGCCACAGCCTATACCAATAATGAACATCTGGAACTGGCCTATGTTGTGCTGGTTGGTATGGATATGCTCGAGCAAAACAATAAAGCAGGTATGCAGGCATTACCAAAAGCAACATTACAGGCGGCAGTCTGTTTTCATTTAACTACCAGTACCTTTCATCATAATAACTGGTACGAATCCTTGTTGCTTGAACAGCCGGGTCTGGTTGGTGATGCACTACTGACGATGTGGCGACCACTGTTGCATAACAAGGCCAGTCTCTTACCCGGCCTGCACGAAATATTAAAGAATGAGAAGTACCATAAAGTGCTTTCCCATATTATCGTGCCGCTACTGAGTGTCTGGGTCGAATGTCGACCCCAGGAGTTATCAGTCTTACTGCAGTATGCGCTTGAAAAATCCGATCATGAACAATTTATCGCAGTTGCAAAAGATATACTTGATGATTCTGAAAACTTGCCAATACGTAATCATGTCTACTGGCTGGCGAGTGTCTTCATGATTGACCCAGAGGCATATGGACAGACGCTGATTAATTTTACCGGTCAGGAGAAAATGAAGCTATTGCCCTTGCTTGATTTTACGCTGGCTATTCTTACCAATAAAGACCGATCACTCAGCCTCTCACCGATGGCGTATGCCTATTTGATTCGCTGTCTGGCGGTGAGATTTACGCCACAGGAAGATAGCTATGGCAATTTAGGTGAGATTACAATGAAGGTGCTATGGTTGTTTAATCAGTTAGCCAATGATAAATCCGAGCAGGCCAAGGAGGCATTGCAATGGCTGCAGAAAATTCGGGTACTGAAATTATATAAAGATGTTTTTGTGCAAATGCAAAAACAACAATCAACAGATGCAATTCTTGAGCTTGATGCCTTTGTAACTTCGCTTCGAGAGCCCGGTTATTTGCGCATGAAAAAGAAATGGTCAGATAGTCGTTAAGCCAAATTATTTCCTGCTATACTTTTCAGTAATTCCTTCAATATAAGAATCAATAACACTGACTGTATAAATATGCTGCGGCTGCTTCGATATATATTTATTTTTCTTCTGCTTTCAATATCCGCTTTATTGGCTTACATCCTTATACCGGTTATGTCGGATCCAACCGTCGATGTAATCGAAAGAAAAGGAAAGTTAATTCAGTCAAACCAGGAAGGCATTGCCAGCTTCGGGCAAATGGATTATTTCAATTACACGCTGAGATCAGATACTGGATTAAAAGTGTTATTGAGTGTACGCAAACCAAAGTCTCATAATAAACCCTTACCTGTAGTTATGCTGCTTGGCGGCCATCGCACTGGACGTAATGCAGTCAGATTAATAGAAACAGAAAAGCCCGTCATAGTCGCTGCGCTTTCATATCCCCATGATGCAAACCCTTATGCCAAAGGAATTGATGTTTATCAATACATTCCAGAATATTCAAAGGCATTTAGAGATATGGCGCCAGCAATATTACTCGCATTTGATTTTCTGGCAAAGCAGGACTATGTCGACAGCTCACGAATGGAACTTGCTGGAATTAGCCTCGGTGCGTTTCTGGTGAGTGTGGCGGCAAGTAAGGATGATCGTATTCGACGGCTTTGGCTAATTCATGGTGCGGGTGAGTCAGAAAAGGTGATTAACCATAATCTACGTCATCGCTTTCCAAATGATGTTGTTCGAGACTGGACGGCAAAGCTATTAACCATGCTTTGTTATGGCGACTATGTCAGTCCCGAAAAATGGGTGCAGAGAATTTCGCCGCGAAAACTGGTTGTGATTAATGCACGTGACGATGAGCGCTTACCCGCATCTGCAGTTAGTACATTGCATAAGGCTTTGCCCGACCAGACTGAAATCATCTGGATGGAAGGTAAACATGTTGAACCGGGCAGAAAAGATGTCATCAACGAACTCACTGAAATGGTATTTCAGCGAGTCGTTGCAGAATAATTAGTGGTGATGACCACCAGGACCATGGACATGGCCGTGTGAAAGTTCTTCTTCACTGGCATCACGAATATCAACCACCGTCACATCAAAATTCAGGTTCATTCCTGCAAGGGGATGATTACCATCAATAACAACATTGTCATCGGTCACTTCAACAACGGTAATGGTAATGTTGTTTCCATCCGGATCAGCCGCATGGTATTGAGCACCAACATTGATTTCATCAATGCCCTCGAACATTTCTTTAGAAACAGATTGCACCTTGCTCTCATCATGCACGCCATAAGCTTCTTCTGGTTTAACTGATACAGAGAGTGAATCGCCTGCTGCCTTGCCTTCAAGCGCATTTTCAAGCCCGGGGATAATATTTTCAGCACCATGTAAATAGGCGAGTGGCTCGGCGCCTTCCGATGTGTCGATTATCTGACCTTCATCATCTTTAAGTGTGTAGTCGATCGTAACGACTGTATTTTTACCGATTTGCATTCCTGGTTCCTCCATCCAATTAGCTAAAAAGTTCACTGCATTTGTTAACGCGTAACAGGAGGGGTAGGCGGGTCCCGATATATTAGGCGAATATTAAAATGACAGAATAATTTGGATTATTTTAGCACGACATGACTGCTTTTTATACCGGACACCACTGAGGACATGCTGTCGAGCTTTTGTTGAATTGGGTGATTCATGCTATGTTAATCGAAACCATATATATAGAGTGAGATTATGCGCTATCGAATTGAAGAATTTGGCTCGCAGGTGCCGCCACAACACGCCGGCGATGATTCAATGTTATTCGCAGTTGTTATCGGATTTTTTATTGGTATTGCATTAACGTATCTGGCCGTTCGTGGCAAGCAGCGCTGGTTGCTGTTCTGGGGAGGAGGCCTTGTGCTGGTGAGTATTGTGTATTTTGTTGCCTTTGCGATGGGATATACCTAAGCGTCCTCAGGTTTTCCATCATAACGGACATCAAGAATAATATACTCAGTTTCGCCTTTTGGGCTTTTAACCAGTACTTCGTCATCGACTGATTTTTTCATCAATGCCTTCGCCATGGGGGAATCAAGACTGATGTAGGCAGGGTCGAGATCAAATTCATCAGCACCCACTATTCGGTAAAGATGTGACTTCCCCGATGGATCTTCCAGAGCTATCCAGGCACCGAAGAAGACCTGATCCTTATTCTCCGGAACGGTGTCAACAATAGTTAAATCAGGTAAGCGTTTTTGTAAATAGCGAATGCGTCGATCAATTTCACGTAGCTCTTTTTTGCGATAAATGTACTCAGCATTTTCAGAGCGATCACCCTCGGCGGCCGCAGCAGACAGGGCTTTAGTCACATCTGCACGTCGTTTCCATAACTGCTTTAGCTCAGACTCAAGTATTTGATAGCCATCTGCAGTAATATAGGGTGAAGATTTGGGTTGCGGGGGGCGATATCTACTCATGTTTTTCAATTATAATTTGAATATGTGTACAACACTAATCCAGCAGTTTAGGCTTATTGCATGAAGATAGCGATCATCTCGGACATCCACAGTAACCTGGAAGCGCTACAGGCCTGTTTACAAAAAGCGGCATCGCTGGGTGTTGATCAATATGCCTGTCTTGGCGATGTTGTTGGTTATGGGCCGGATCCTGCGGAAACGCTTGAAACGATCCGCGCATTGCCCAAGCTGGTTATCGTCCGTGGTAATCATGAAGAGGCCCTGTTTGGTACGTATTATAAAGGTCTGCGCGAGCATATTCGGGCCACCATTGACTGGACCCGCGAACAGCTCTCAACAGAGCAGCGTGAATATCTGAAAAATCTGCCTTATCAGACCTCTCTAGCGGAATTTCATCTGGTGCATGCCTCGGCAAAAAATCCACAAAAGTGGCCCTATGTGTACGACACTGAGCTGGCACGTGACTGTATGCAGGCGAGTGACCGTCGGCTGACATTTCTTGGTCATACCCACTACCCAGAAGTTTATTATGAAGGTCCATCAGGCGAGGTTTTATGCCACACACCACAAGCAGGTGTGAGTATCCCTATCTATACCAGCAGCCGTTATGTCATTAATGTCGGTTCGGTCGGGCAGCCACGGGATGATAATAATGCAGCCAGTTTTGTTGTGTACAATTCAGCAGAGAAAGATGTTACCTTTCATCGTGTGCCTTATGATTTTTCAATCACAGCGAAAAAAATTATTGATCGTGGGCTACCACAGTTATTTGCTGAACGCCTTGCAACCGGGAACTAGATAAATCTGACGCTGGAGTCAGGTATGAGCAACGCTACCGAAGTACATGAAATCAGCCAGGGAGAAACCATTGACGGGTTTCTTGTTGGTGAATGTATACATCAAAGTCAGGTTTCGAGTCTTTACCGTGTAACACATCCCGAACATAACGAAGCCATGATTATGAAAGTACCGAAGATATCGGTGCTGTTACCGTCCAGTGTGTTTGCAGGTTTTGAGACCGAGATCCGTATTCTTTCCAGATTACGTGGTGCCTATACGCCCAGGGTCTATGCCAAAGGTGATTTATCAACCTGCCCCTATCTGGTGATGGAATATGTTGAGGGTGACTTACTGCAACAGGCAGTAAGAAATGCACCTGTCGAGCTGGAACAGTTATGCCAGCTTATGCGCCCAGTATGTCGAGCCGTCCACGAACTGCATCGACACAATATTATTCATCTTGATCTAAAACCGGAAAATATACGTAATCGTGATGATGGGCACGTTGTGGTCATCGATATGGGGACGGCACATCATGCACAACTACCCGACATGTACTCAGTAACGGATGAGCAACAACCCTTTACAGTTGATTATGTCGCTCCGGAACAACTATTTGGGATTCGTACCGATTCGCGTAGCGATATCTATGCCATAGGTGTAATGTTATATGAACTTGCGACCGGAAAAGGTCCCTTTGAAAAGGCAAACCTGTTAACCGTAAAAACGCGTCTATATATTCCACCAAAGCCGCCACGTTGTATTAATAAAGATATCCCTGAATGGTTACAGGAAGTGATCCTGAAGTGCATGGAGATTAATCCCGAAAATCGTTATAGCACAGCAAAGGAAGTGGCGTATGCCCTGGCACACCCAAATATGGTTGAATTAACAGAGCGTGCAACGAAAAAACATAGTGCTGGTCCTTTTGCCATCTTGCAGAACTGGTTACGTCATCGTGAGTCAATGTTTGTCAAAGCCAGTCGTTTACAACCATACCACCGTTTGACAACAGCGCAGCATATTTTAGTGACCGTTAAACTGGATCACTCTTCGGAAGAGTTACGCCAGTCCTTGCGCAAGGAAATGCAAAAAATTGCACGCCAGGAAACGGATAGTTATTTCACCTGTCTGTCTGTTGTAGCAAAAGAAGCTACGGGTGATGCAGAAGATATTTCAGATTTTATTACCCAGTCACAACCGCGTCATATTCAGGTTCAGGCAGAATTGCGACACTGGTTAGAGCCCGTCAAGCTGCCACAGAGTCGACTCAATGTGCAGGTGATTTATGGTGATCCAGCAACAGAGATTGTTAATTACGCCAACACCTTTGCGATTGATCATATTATTATGTGCGCACACCGAAGTGGCAGTGGTAAAAAAGTGATTGGCCAGGTGCCTGAGAAAATCATTGCAGAAGTAAACTGCTCTGTTACGGTTGTACGTACACGCCTGGACTATCCTGAGCAATGAATATGTCGGGAGACATCATCCAGCAAAGGTTTTATACTCCTGACTTTTGAATATACCCATTAATTAAAGAATGACTCAAAACCGCACTCAACTGGCATGGTATGCCACCGTCGTTTTTATCAGTTCCGCACTGTTAATGATTCTGGAGATTGTCGCTGGCCGCATCATCGCACCCTATGTGGGTGTTTCTTTATATACATGGTCATCGGTGATTGGTGTTGTACTTGGTGGCTTATCCTTAGGTAACTGGCTCGGCGGCCGATGGGCCGACAGCGGAGCCGCTGAAAAGGAGGTTGGTTTTGTATTATTTGCTGCAGGTGTTTCCAGTCTTGCCATACTCTTATTATTGACCTGGTTGGCACCACTATTACAGGGTTTACGCATTAATCTTCTCACCGCCAGTTTTATGTATGTGCTGGTGCTATTTTTTATTCCATCAATGTTACTGGGTATCGTTACCCCGATACTGACAACCATGGCCATACATCTTGATGAACGAGCCGGTCATGTCGTCGGCCGTATGAACGCACTGGCGGCATCAGGCAGTATTGTTGGGACGTTTCTTGCGGGTTACTGGTTGATTCAATACTTTGGTACGCGTGCGATCATCATCAGCACAGCCATCGCTTTGCTTATATTGAGCCTGCCTTTTTTACGTCAGACTTTAGTTAAATCATTATTGGGTCTGTTCCTTATTTCTGGTATTTTAATCACACTCACCTCATTACGCGATGGCTTTGCCGAACCCTGTGATGATGAGAGTGCCTACTTCTGTATTCGTGTCATTAATGCGCGTGATATGTCGCCCTATGGCGAGGCGCGAGGTCTGGTGCTGGATCATCTTATACATGGCATTAATCATGCGCGTGATCCTGAGCTACTGGTATCACCTTATGTGCATTTAATGGATGAACTAATTCGATTCCAGCTGGGTAATAAAGTAGATACTGGCAATTACTTTTTTTCTGGTGGCGGGGCCTATACCCATCCACGTGCCATGCGTGCCAGCCTGCCGAATGCAACGATTACCGTCGCTGAACTCGATGAAGCGGTGACCGAAACGGCGGTGCAACGGATGTATGTTGATGTGTCGAATATGAATATTCTCCACACCGATGCGCGCATTGCATTACAACGTCAAGATGAGCAACAGTTTGATGCCATCATCGGCGATGTGTTTCATGATGTGGTCATTCCCTATCACTTTCTCACCAGAGAATATGCACAACTGGTGGCATCACGATTAAACGAGAAAGGTATCTATGTACTTAACCTTGTAGATATTCCTCGCGATCCGGTTTTATTAAAAAGCCTGTATAAAACGCTGGCCAGTGTTTTTAAGCATGTGGATATCTGGAGTGATGATATTAATAAAGAATACCTGCGTCAGACCTATGTCATTTCTGCCAATAATTCGCAAGCCATGCCAATGGAGCATCAGGCTGCCTATGGTCCAAAGCGTTACTGGATAAACATGACTCAGCAGGTATTAGCGCAGGGACAATCTATCGCAAGCATACCCATGATGACCGATGACTTCGCCCCAGTCGAACGCATGACCCGCGATCTGGTCTTTGGCGAGCATGGTTTATAACAATGGCGCTGATATGGGAAAAGAAAACCAGTGATACGCATTACCAGGTAAGAAATGCAGGCCAGGCTGTACGTCTGTATACCGATGGTGTTTTTCATAGTCAGTACAATCCACGCCAACCTGTCACCGGAAATATCTGGGAGTTGTTAATGCTGCCAGCTTTATTTTATCAAGCAGAAGAAATCAGGCGTGTGCTTGTC
>JAOULB010000080.1 GCA_029882235.1 Gammaproteobacteria bacterium
AGCGGTAACCGATAACCTGGGCGGATGCGGTTTGTTTGGCGTGGAGTTGTTTATCAAAGGTGATGAGGTCTGGTTCAGCGAAGTGAGTCCTCGCCCGCATGATACCGGCATGGTCACCATGGCCACGCAGAGGCAAAACGAGTTTGAATTACATGCTCGCGCCATACTCGGACTTCCTGTATCCACTGCGCTAGATCAGCCCGGCGCCAGTGCCGTGATCTATGGGGGTTTGGATGAGAAAGGCATTGCCTTTGAAAACATCGACACGGCCTTGCAAGTCCCGCAAACCGATATCCGTCTCTTCGGTAAGCCAGAATCCTTCCAGCGTCGTCGTATGGGGGTCGCCCTGGCCTATGGCAACGATGTAGCAGACTGCCGCAAGCGAGCTAAACTCGCCGCCTCAAAAGTCACGCCGGTAAAAGGCTAAAAAACACACCTCCGACTAAAATTTTGTTGGGCATCGCTATCGCTCACCCCAACCTTCTTCCCGTTCTCTTTTAAACCTGATCGCCAAGCCGCTACGACAACTCCCCCTTTGCATGACGCGTGGTTGGGGTTTGATTTCTTCGCTTTTATAAAATCAGTAGCGGCAAGGATGCCGCTCATTGTCAGTGGGCCATGGAAGGCCCATCTGACAATGGCATTAAGAAATCAAACCCCAACCACAAGCTTGCGTCATCAGGGCGGCTTTCTTTTGGTTCGTTTTCTTTGGCCGTTTAAAGAAAATGAACTCGTCTGTCCGGACGAGACCGGACATCAAAATACAGCTCGCGCTAGCGACTCAAGTTAAAAAGAAAAATGTGAAAACATCTAAATTGATCCCCTCACCCTAGCCCTCTCCCTATGGGAGAGGGGATAAAACCCTAAACCAATCCCCCTCCCCTGCCGCTAAATAGTGTGAACACCATCACATTAAACAAGTATTTTTAATATGGTTAAGAATGACAAAGGAAACAGCCGGATAATGGAAGCTGAAAAAAAGTATCAAAACACCGTTTTAATTCATGAACTGAAAATTCTCGCCACTGAGGTAACGCTGGGTCGGATGTCGGATAATGATGTTTATATCGATGACAAGACGGTCAGTGGTCATCACGCCAGAATTTTTACTTATTTCAACACCTCGTATATTGAAGATCTGAATAGCACGAATGGTACCTTTCTCAATGGCCAACGCGTGCATAAGCACATCATCCATAACGGTGATGAAGTGCAGATTGGTAGTTATCTGTTTGTGATCTCCAAACCTGCTGTGGATCTGAAGGAAATCTAAGCCTTGTTAGCGCCCTAGCAGGGCCAGCGATAAAGACGGTACGTAGGTAATAATCAGTACCGCAAATAATAATATAAAAAAGAACGGCAGTGTTGCACGGTAGATCTGCATCACCGGTTTTTCAAAGCGATGACTGGCGATGAACAGGTTCATGCCAACCGGTGGGGTGAAGTAACCCAGCTGCATATTCGCAAGAAAGATGATGCCCAGGTGGACGGGGTCAACGCCATAACCGAGCGCAATCGGTAATAACAACGGCACCATAATCACCAGTGCTGAGAAGATATCCAGCATGGCACCGAGGATGAGCAGGAATATGTTCAGCAGCATCAGGAAGGTAAGTTTGCTGGAGACATATTGTTTTATGGTCTCGAATAATGTTGCCGGAACATCGGCGTCAATAAGATAGTTGGTTGATGCCAGGGAGACCCCCAGGATGATCAGGATGGCCCCGACCAGCACCATTGAACTACACATGACTTCGGGCAGTTTTTTTAAGCTTACTTCGCGATAGATAAACACCTCTGCCACAATGACATAGAGCACGGTTACCGCCGCTGCTTCTGATATGGCAAAGTAGCCACCGTAGATCCCACCCAATACCAGAAATGGCATTGGTAATTCCACCGCCGATGCGCGCAGTGCTTCCGCCACTTTGGGCCAGGAGAAATGTGACAGCGGTTTGCGCACGGACTTGTTTACCCACAGGCTCCAACCAGTGAGCAACACAATCATTAAAATACCCGGCAGGATACCGGCGAGGAACATATCATCAATAGTGATTTGCTGGGTGAGATTGAGCTGTTGCGCGATGATGCCGTAGAGGATGAGTGGCAGTGAGGGCGCAAACAATAAACCCAGACTACCTGAAGTCGTGATCAAACCAAGATTAAAATTATCAGGGTAGCCCGCCTGCTTTAAGGCCGGGTATAACAGCGCACCCAACGCAATAATGGTGACACCTGAGGCGCCGGTAAACGCAGTGAAAAAGGCACAGGCGGCCAATGAAACAATCGCCAGACCAGCGGGCATCCAGCCCAGTAGCGCATCAGTCAGTTGTACTAGCCGTTTTGGTGCATTACTTTCGCCAAGTAAATAACCAGCAAAGGTAAATAAGGGTAAAGCTAATAGCGCGGGCATCTCTGCCAGACGATAAAACTCAATCGCGATAACGGAGAGATCGATATCGGCCAGATAAAAACTCATCATGGCACTGGCGGCAATCACTGCAAACAGAGGCGCGCCAAACAACGCAAGTAGAATTAAGGCCAGACCAAACAGGGCCATCATGGCCTTGTACCGTTTATTAGTTTACCGATACGTAACACTATAAACATGCAGTACCGCAGGGTAATTACGCCAAAGGCAAAGGGCAGGATTAATTCCATCATCCAGATGGGCACCTGTGAGAAGGCTGTGCCACCATCGGCATAATCAATCATGACCATGCGTACTGCATAGCCGGTAAGAATTGCGCAGATAACAAAGACAAAAATATCGACGATCAGCCCAACAATGGTTCGTGCACGTTCAGAGATATAACGCGTCAATACATCAATCGCAATGTGCTTACGTTCACGCGTAGCGACAACTGCACCGAACATTCCCACCCAAAGCACCAGGATACGTAACATGGAATCACCATCGGTATACCCGGATTGAAACACGTTGCGCAAAATGATTTGTAATATTGCCAGACCAATCATGCCAGACAGAAAACCGACCAGCAGCATATTCTCAAGCCGCGCGATCAGGTTCAGGATGCGTGTTGCCCTGTTGTTATTATTGATTTCCATAGGATGTTATCAATCAGATAGGCGAATTATTTTTTCTTACGAAATTCGGCCAGTAGTTGATCCACTTTATTCACCAATTCAGCACTAAACACACCCTGTTTAATTAGTTTATTGGTGGTTTTATCCGCCAGTTCCTGCATTGCAGCTAACTCCTGCTTCGACGGCTGTAGAAACTTGATACCCTGACTGGCCAGTGCCTGTTTGGCTTTGATATTATTGTCCCAGTTCTGTTTATTCAGTTTCTTGAAGGTATTATTGATCTCTTCCTGCATAACCTGCTGGTCCGCCTTGCTTATTTTTTTCAGCGACTTATTCGAGAAGGTTAATGCGCCATAGGTAAAGAACAAAGGTACATCTAATAAATAACTCACCTTGGTATGCCATTGTAGTGCAATAGCAAAAACCGGCGGTGAACCAATAGTACTGAACAGCCCTGTTTGCAACCCTGTTAAGACATCTGTCAGTGGTAAAGAAACCGGTGAAACATTGATTTCTTCAAGCACCGCACGAGCAACGACATCACCTTTTGGCACCCAGACTTTTTGCCTGGCGAGATCCTCAATATTTTTTACCGGCTCTCTGGAAAGCAGATAAGAAAAGCCATCGCCCGCAATTCTGTATGCGGTGTAACCTTTTTGTTTTAAACCGTCGAGCAGAACCTTATCGAGCTTGCTGCGCACATAGTTCATTTCCTCATAGGATTTAAAACGCATGGGCAAACTGTAAATCTGATTATTCTGGGCAATTTTTGAGAGAGCAGCATTCGTCAGCGCAGAACCATGTAACTGACCAATGCGTATTTTACGCATAACACTCTTTTCATTACCCATAATGCCACCGGGATAGAATTTTAATTCCACTCGGTTGTTGGTTCGCTTTGCTATAGCTTTGCCCGCGGCACGCATTTCATTCATCCAGCTGGTACCATCAGGTGCCAGTGTCGCGATCTTGAGCACTGTTGCTCCAGCTTGACTAACTGGAACAATAATCGCCAGGAAAATAAATAGTGCTGACTTCAATCTCATAACAACAACTCCTAAAAATAATCCTTACCGCTTTTCAACAGTTCTTTTGCCCGTTGTTGCGCCATAATGTTGAGTAATGTTAATCCAGGCTCATTGGGCTGGGCATTTATCACCGTATTTAATAAACGATCATGCAGCTTTTGATTAAAGACCAGCCGCGCATAGCGTTCAGCATAGTGTACTTTACGCATCAAATCACGGCCCTGTGACAGTTCAATGGCCCGCAGAAAAGATTTTTTTGCCTCCTCTGGTTTGCCACCAAGCGCTGCAGGCAAAAGGGTATTCATTAAGCCCATATAGAGGTGGGCACTACCACTATCGTACTTCTCATCCAGCTCAATAACCTTCTCCATACAGGCCTTGACCTTGGCCAGATCAGCGACCGCCGCCCAGTCATCTTTATGCGCCTTGATCCAGGCCACCCAGATCACAGCAAAGGTGTGTAACAGTGGCACATCATCGTCATCATCGATTTCATTGAGCTTCGCTTTAAAAACATCATAGGGACTATCCAGTACAGCACAAAGATTATCCAGCTCTTCACATAAAGCTCGTCGACTATAATCACGTGCACGACTACTCAGGCGTTTATTGCGTGCATTATCTTTTACAAAAATTGAGGCATAAGCGCCATAGAGTCGCGCCCCTGCCAACAGGCTATCGGCATCTTCTGGATCACTCTGTATCAGGCCATCCATCAACAATAAATACGCGGGGGCGCCATCCTGAACGGTTTGTGGATCATCCTGATTTAAGATCGCCAGGGTTAAACCATCGGCCATATCACTGACACCGGCACAGGCGCTCAGAAAAATGAGACAAAGGCCAGTGATGAGGTTTCTAGCAATTCTGCGCTGCGATAATTTTAAAATAATCTCTTTATGCATATGAGGCTTAAGCTTGTTATAAACGGGTCGTTTAATTGTTATTTATATAAGGTTACCCAACAGGCTCTATTATATAAAACCAGACGAATAAATCTGTAAAAAATACAGATTAATCCGTATTTATCGCCGCCCGTAATCCTGTCAGTAAGGCGGCATTTTGCTCGTCTGTTCCAACTGTGATGCGCAAAAATTGTTCAATTCGATCCTGGCTAAAATGTCTGATCACTACACCCCGCTCTCTTAAAAACGCCATGAGTTGTTTGGCATCATGTTGTGGGTGGCGTGCAAAAACAAAATTGGCATACGACGGCTGCATCTCAAAACCCAGCTGGATTAACTCAATGGTTAAATCTTCTCGACTCTTGATCACCTTGTTACAGGTCATATCGAAGTATTCTTTATCTTCAAAGGCGGCGATGGCTGCCGCCTCGGCAAGCTGATCCACAGGATAAGAGTTAAAACTGTCTTTCACCCGAATAATGGCCTCCAGCAAACCAGCATGCCCAAAGGCCAGACCAATACGTAAACCAGCCAGAGAACGCGACTTGGACAGGGTTTGTGTTACCAGTAGATTGGGATAACGATCGATGAGTGTCACCGCACTGGCACCACCAAAATCTATATAGGCCTCATCAATAACTACGACGGATTCTGTGTTGTGCTGCAACAGTTCTTCAATCGCTTCCAGTGAAACAATCTGTGCTGTCGGGGCATTTGGGTTGGGGAAAATGATGCCACCATTATCCTGCCTGAAATCATCCAGATTCAGACTGAAATCGTCCGCCAGTGGTATGCGCGTGTATTCAACCCCAAATAGTTTGCAATAAGACGGATAGAAACTGTAAGTCACATCAGGAAATAAAATAGGTTTGTCATGCTTCAACAATGCATTGAAGACATGTGCCAGTACTTCATCGGAGCCATTGCCAACAAAAACCTGATCGGCCTTAATGCCATAATAATCGGCAACGACTTGACGTAGCTGGTTTGAACTTGCATCAGGATAAAGCCGCAGATCATCATTGGTCTTTGCCTTAATGGCCTCAATCACCTTTGGCGATGGACCATAGGGATTTTCGTTGGTATTGAGCTTAACCAGATTTTCGATCTTCGGCTGCTCGCCCGGAACATAGGGTGAGAGCTGATCAACCACTTTGCTCCAGTAAGATTTCATCATTATTTCCTAGCGATGTTTGATTCTATATTCCGCAGAACGCGCATGGCCTGTGAGACTTTCCCCACGAGCCAGAATGGATGCGGTTTTACCTAACTCTGAAGCCCCATCAGCCGAACACATGATCAGGCTGGAGCGTTTCTGGAAATCATAGACACCCAGCGGTGAACTAAATCGTGCTGTGCGAGATGTTGGTAAGACATGGTTTGGTCCGGCACAGTAATCACCCAAGGCTTCAGCCGTATAACGGCCCATAAATATAGCACCGGCATGTTTTACCTGTTTGGCCATTGACTCAGGGTCTTCAACCGATAATTCGAGATGTTCCGGTGCAATATAGTTGGTGAGTTCAACGGCGGTATCCATGTTATCGACTTTTATCAGTGCACCACGCGCATTTAAAGAAGTCTTGATAATTTCTTCACGCTCCATGGTCGGTAACAGTTTTTCAATACTGGCCTGTACCTTATCAAGATAGTCCCCATCGGGTGAGATCAGGATGGATTGTGCATCTTCATCGTGTTCCGCCTGCGAAAACAGGTCCATGGCGATCCAGTCAGGATCGGTCTTGCCATCACAAACCACGAGTATTTCAGATGGCCCGGCAATCATGTCGATACCGACGCGACCAAACACCAGGGACTTGGCCGTGGCGACATAGATATTACCCGGACCGACGATCTTATCGACCTGGGGTATAGTCTCGGTGCCATAGGCCAGTGCGGCGACAGCCTGGGCACCACCGATGGTGAATACAGATGTCACACCGGCGATGTGCGCAGCGGCCAATACCATTTCATTCACAATGCCGTCTGGGGTGGGTACGACCATAATGATCTCGTCGACGCCGGCGACGTGGGCGGGGATGACATTCATTAATACTGAAGAAGGATAAGTCGCCTTGCCACCGGGGACATAGACACCGACGCGATCGAGCGGCGTCACCTGCTGACCCAGCATGGTGCCATCGGCCTCGGTATAGCTCCAGGTCTCCATCTTTTGATGCTGGTGATAGGCACGTAGGCGTTCTGCCGCCAGCTGCAGTGCTTCGCGTTGATCGGTCGGAATGCTTTTCGCTGCGGCTTCAAGCTGGCTGGCATCAATGATCAACTCCGCCATGGCTGCTGCATTCAGACGATCAAATTTATTCGTGTATTCAACAACTGCGGCGTCCCCTTTCGTCTTCACCGCATGCAGTACCTCACGCACTACCGAGTTGACCTTGTCATCAGACACGCCTTCCCAGGCCAGCAGCTCATCGAGCTGAGACCAGAAATCGGCGCTGCTACTGTCGAGTCGTGTGATATCTACCATTGGGGGTGTCTCTTGCTAATAAGTACTTACTTTGCCATATCGGCAACGGCCTGTTCCATTTGTTTAATAAATGGTTTGACCAGAGAATGTTTCATTTTCATGGAGGCCTTGTTGACCACCAGCCGTGAACTAATATCGGCGATATGTTCACGGGGTTCGAGATTATTGGCCCTGAGCGTATTGCCCGTATCGACCACATCGACAATGCAATCGGCCAGACCGACCAGCGGGGCCAGCTCCATAGAGCCATAGAGTTTGATCATCTCGACCTGCTGGCCCTGTCGTGCAAAGTAGGCACGCGCAGAATTTGTAAATTTCGTCGCCACACGCACCCGGCCTGTCACAGGCGCCGCATTCACCGGGCCGGCCACCATGAGTTTGCACTTGGCGATATGTAGATCCAGCGGTTCATATAAACCTTCACCACCATGCTCCAGCAGCACATCTTTACCGGCCACGCCGACATCCGCTGCGCCGTACTGCACATAGGTCGGTACATCGGTGGCACGGATGATGACCAGCTTCACATTGGGCTGATTGGTGTCCAGGATCAGCTTGCGACTGGT
>JAOULB010000422.1 GCA_029882235.1 Gammaproteobacteria bacterium
CTAGGTGGCGTATTGTCATTGGTACGCTCATACACATACAGGCGATTAGTTGATTTCTCAACCAATACCGCTTTATCAACTGAAGGCGCAAGATTTAAAATCTGCAACGGAACTTTGTTACCAATTTGTCTTTCTACTGAGCCACGTAGACGAGCATGCGCTTCATCGCGCAATAACTGTAACTTATCGCGATCAGCCTTATTTAGTGTGCTTAATAGTGGGTTTTGACCAATATCGGAAACCGTGCCAAAGCGAGACATAATCAAGTCGCCCTTAACAAGATAAGCAAGATGAAAATCGGGTGCACGCTGTATCAATTGCTCTACTTCATCCATGGCCTGTTGCAGGTGACCTTTGTTAAAGCTGACCAGTACTTTTAATAAGCTGGCTTCGTGATCAAGTTGATCACTCATGAGCCGGGCATCAATCTGGCTCATCAGTCTTTGTAATGACTGTTCACGCTCATTTTTCGACAAGCCAGCATCATGAACCTCTCGACCACTGTCCTGATTGAAGTTTGCTGCGTAGAGCGCCATGGAGCTGGATAAAACCAGCCCGGCGAGAATACCTTTTGTCCAGTTATGTTTTTTCATGGTGTTGCAAATCCCAGACTACGTTCTTTATATATTTTCCAGTTTCCATTCTGATGAATCAGGAAAAACTCTTTTCTCGAAAGATCGTGATAGCGATCTGATGAGTAATCCTGCTTCAAACGTATTTTCAACTTCTGCTGCCCAAGTGCAGTAACCTGCATATCACTGAGCTCAACTTTAATTTGGTTCGGCTTGCTAATACGCTGATGGCGTTGCCGAACCCAGGACTGCCTTGAGATACCCGTTGGCGAGTAGGTGTCTGTGTAAAAACCGATATAGGCCTTGGCATCTTTGGCTGACCAGGCACGAGCCCAGCCCTGCATTGTCCTCACTGCATCCGCCTCATCATCTTTAGATACTGCCGATGGCGAACCCTGACTGTTATCCTTTTTATCGGTCTTGCTCGTATCTCCTTGAAAAATCATAGCAGTTTTCGCACTTTCTGCTGCCTTATTTTGCTTAAGTGCATTATTTTTGTAAGGCTTAATGCTGGCCGTTTGCACCCCATGTAAGCCTGAGATCGTTGCGAGCTGGATGGAATTTTGCTCTGACAGTTGCAGTGCCTTGCCATAGGCATTTCGCGCCCGTTCGACATAGAGCGTGCTTAAATTCCTGTACACGGCAGCATAGGCTGGGTGGGTCTGCATTGCCTGTTCAAGCAATTGCTGCGCTTCATCCTGCTTGCCCTGGCGAACATAAATTGCAGCGAGATTATTATAGGATTCAGGCTGTTTGGGATATTTTTCGATGAGCTGTTTATATTGCGCGATCGCCGCATCAGTTTTGCCTTGTCCGGCCAGTGCGCGGGCACGCAAAAACAGAATTTGTGACTGCTCTGGATTTAATTTTAATGCCGCATCAATTTTCTTCAGCGCATCATCAAATTTTTTCTGTGCGATAAGCTGCGTAATCGCCGAGCTGGTGCTGGCCGCCTGTGTATTGGTGAGAAGTAAAAAAGCAAGCAAGCCGATCCAGAGATATTGCATGGTCTTACCTGTTGTTATTATTTTTAATCGTCCGCCAAGTATAGCAAGACATCGAATTCTGTCTTCAACTGAAGTCTAGAATTATTCATTTACTCCAGCTAAATCATAGCGTTCCATCAGGTAGCAAAGGCAATCCTGTCTTATGATATCGGTGTTAAGGGTCAACATGGATGGCATAACTGGAATACGTGTGCGTATTGTGGCGTCGTGAATTTCAAAGTAGCGTTCGCTCACATCTTCACCTTGCTCATTAGTGGCAAACAGGGAAACGTCCGTCGCATCATTGCCTACGTGGCACAACACCGTGCCGGGTACCAGTTCACGGAAATTCAGATGATCCAGTTCTTCGGGTAAACAAATATCTGCCAGTTCCCCTTCTAACCCTATCTTGATGTGTGACGGCACCTTCACAATC
>JAOULB010000081.1 GCA_029882235.1 Gammaproteobacteria bacterium
CCTGAAATCAGCTGTGAATTAGGAATCAGCGGTGAACTAAAGATTATGATAGAAACAGAACGACTTATTACAGCCAAGCAACATGGACAGGAAGATGTGCAGGATAAGGCGATACGCCCGCAGCGTCTGTCGGACTATGTCGGCCAGCCTGCCGTGTGTGAGCAAATGTCGATCTTTATCGAAGCAGCGCGCAAACGTCAGGAGGCACTCGATCATGTCCTGGTGTTTGGCCCACCAGGACTCGGTAAGACAACACTCTCACACATCATTGCGAATGAGCTTGGTGTTAATATGAAACATACCTCTGGCCCAGTGCTGGAACGTCCCGGTGATCTGGCCGCCTTATTAACCAATCTGGAAGCCAATGATGTTTTGTTTGTTGATGAGATTCATCGGCTCAGCCCAATTGTTGAAGAAATCCTCTATCCAGCGATGGAAGATAATCAGATCGATATCATGATTGGTGAGGGACCAGCAGCACGGTCAATAAAACTGGATTTACCCCCGTTTACGCTAGTGGGCGCAACCACCCGTGCCGGCTTATTAACCTCTCCCTTACGCGATCGTTTTGGCATTGTGCAGCGGTTGGAATTCTATAGTGCCGAGGATCTGGTCAGTATTGTGCAGCGTTCAGCAAAAATTCTGCGAGTTGATACCGATAAGACGGGCGCAATGGAGATCGCAAAACGTTCGCGCGGAACACCACGCATCGCAAACCGATTATTACGCCGCGTGCGCGATTTCGCAGAGGTCAAAGCGGGCGGCAAGGTCAATGAAGAAGTCGCTCATCAGGCGCTAGACATGCTCGATGTCGATGCACAGGGCTTTGACATGATGGATCGAAAGCTCATGCTCGCAATTATTGAAAAGTTTGATGGCGGTCCAGTCGGGCTTGATAGTGTTGCAGCGGCCATTGGCGAAGAACGTGACACCATTGAAGATGTGATTGAGCCTTATTTGATCCAGCAGGGTTTCATGATGCGCACACCCAGAGGACGTGTGGCCACCAATCATGCCTACCAGCACTTTGGTTTTAAGACAAAAGGCAAGAAACAAAAAGATGAGCAGGCCGTACTAGATATGTTTGCTCAGGAATAGAGAATAACTCGGAATGTGATTGATTAGAACCATGGCTGTGATCAGGTTCCTTCGAAAATGTGATGAAATTATTAAACTTGATGTATTAGGGATGTGATAGAAAAGACAGGATGAACCAATCACAGCAGGGAAGGTCAGAACGAAACAACCGAGATAATAATCATAAACAGGGATCGAACATTCAAATTAAAGAGGTTATAGGGGAGTGACTACCGATTTATCAATTTTCAGATTGATTCTGGATGCAAGTATCGTTGTGCAGCTGGTGATGTTATTGCTGGTTGTCACATCCTTGCTTTCCTGGACATTAATCTTCGTAAAAGGCCGGCACTTTAAACGTGCCCGTGCCGCAGCTGAGCAATTTGAACGACGCTTCTGGTCAGGTGCTGAGCTGGGTGAACTCTACAAACGTGTTTCTGCGCGTCGAGGTAAAGTTGGTGGTATGGAAGCGATCTTTGAATCGGGCTTTCGTGAATACGTCCACCTGCACAAACAAAGCAATGTCGAACCCATGGCTGTGCTTGAAGGTGCGCAACGTGCGATGCGTGTTGCCCTAAACCGTGAGATTGAAGAGCTGGAGATGCACTTGTCTTTTCTGGCAACTGTCGGTTCAACCAGTCCCTATGTTGGTTTGTTTGGCACAGTTTGGGGGATTATGAATTCATTCCAGGCCCTGGGTCAGGTTCAACATGCGACCATTGCCTCTGTTGCGCCGGGTATTGCTGAGGCACTGGTTGCCACAGCAATGGGTTTATTTGCTGCGATACCGGCAGTGATTGGTTACAACCGTTATTCAAATGATCTGGAACGACTGGTTGCTCGTTATGATATTTTTGTCGAAGAATTCTCGACAATTTTACAACGACAGGCACATAGCAATTAACAAAACTGACCATGGCATACACACCCGCAACAAATCGATTTAAAAAGAAACGCATGTCAGAGATCAATGTGGTGCCATATATTGACGTCATGCTGGTGTTGCTTGTTATCTTTATGGTAACAGCGCCCCTGCTTGCTCAAGGTGTAAAGGTTGAGCTACCTGAAATTACCAGTAAACCGCTTAAGCAAATGGAACAGGAACCGGTTATTCTTACGGTCAACAAAGAAGGTGAGTACTTTCTGAATATTGGTGAGAATCCAACTAAAGCCATTGATGATGAAACCATGGTTGCGCGTGTAGCGGCAATCCTGAAACATAAAAAATTATCTGAAGTTCTGGTGCGTGGCGATGAGGCCGTTCCCTATGGCAAAGTTGTTGTGGCGATGAGTTTGTTGCAAAAGGCGGGTGTCGGCAATATCGGCCTGGTGACCGATCCACCCGCAGGTAATAAACGTAAGCGAAGAAAATAATGTTTGAACTGGTTAGGCAACATCCCCGTGCCATGTTCTATGCTGCGATTGTCCATATTGGTTTGATCGGTGTGCTTGTGTTCAGTTTTCACTGGTCTGATAAGCCAAGTATGCAGACGATGGACAAAGGCGAAAAAATTATCAAGGCGACGGTAGTCGATGCAAAAAAAATTGATAAAGAACTCAAAAAAATAAAAGCGGCGGAAAGAAAAAAACAACGGGATATGGATCGTGCAGCCAGCAAGGCAAAACAGGCGATATTAAACGAAGAAAAACGGCTGGCTGAGGCCAAGAAGAAGAGCCTCTCGCAACAACGGGAACTTGAAGATAAGCGCATGCAGGAGCAGGCAAAAATTCAGGAGCTAGAAGAAAAGCGCAAACAGGAAGAAGAGCGGCTGGCTAAAATTGAACAACAAAAGCGCGAAGAAGAATTACGTAAGAAACTGGAAGCAGAACAACAACGTCTGGCCTTAGAAGGTGATAAACAAC
This sequence comes from Gammaproteobacteria bacterium, assembly GCA_029882235.1. Lineage (GTDB taxonomy): Bacteria > Pseudomonadota > Gammaproteobacteria > UBA6429 > Thiohalophilaceae > JAOULB01. Next base: position 2,941 of record JAOULB010000081.1, read on the forward strand.
GACTCTCTACCATTAACCAGTATCGTGCCATGATTGAAGCCAAGGTTCGACGTAACTGGAACGTGCCGGCAAGTGCCCAGGAGGGAATGAGTTGTGTATTAAAAGTCCGACTAATCCCAAGTGGTGATGTGACTAGTGTATTAATAAGTAAAAGTAGTGGCGACGCCGTTTTTGATCGGTCTGTAGAAAATGCGATTCGCAAAGCATCGCCATTACCGGTACCATCTGTTGATACTGGATTGTTTGATGTGTTTAGAGATCTGGAGTTTCCATTTACACTGGAAAAGAAAAGTTAATGATACGGCCTTTGTTTAATCGTAGTATTTTATTAGTTTGCCTTTGGATTTTATCGGCAAAAAGTTTCGCTACCCTGACGATTGATATTACTCAGGGTGTTGAAGGGGCAATGCCAATTGCGATTGTCCCTTTTGAATGGAAGGGCAAAGAGCCATTACCGGAGGATGTTTCTGGAATTATTCGCTCTGATCTTCATCGTAGTGGTCGTTTTGCCCCGATAAATGATGATGATCTTATCTCGCGTCCACATGAAGGCAAGCAGGTCAATTTTACTGACTGGCGTGTACTCGAGATCGACAACTTAATCATCGGTAAGATTGATCTAAACAAGAAAGGCGAATATCAAATTCAGTTTCAATTATTTGATGTTATTAAGGGCAGTCAAATAACCGGGTACAGCATCAATACCGATGCAAAAGGTCTGCGTCGTACAGCACATCGTATTAGTGACATAATTTATGAAGCCTTAATGGGGATACGTGGTGCATTCGATACCCGCATCGCCTATGTCACTCTGACAAAAACGAGCAATGGTAAAAAAATATATAATCTGGCCGTCGCTGATGCTGACGGGGTGAATGAAAAAATCATCTTTAAATCGGCGCAACCGGTGTTATCTCCTTCATGGTCACCTGATGGAAAGCATCTTGCCTATGTGGCATACAGCCGGGGGCGACCAGAGCTGTATGTGCAGAACATCCACACACGTCGAACCAAACGTATCTCCAGTTATCAGGGGTTAAATAATGCGCCGGCCTGGTCACCGAATGGAAAATATCTGGCTATGACCCTGTCAAAAGATGGCAACGCAGAAATCTACATTCTTGATATTGCCAGCAATAAGCTGGGGCGCATTACAAACAATTATGCCATTGATACAGAACCGACCTGGCTACCGGATGGCAAGGGGCTGATTTTTACCTCTGATCGTGGTGGTGGCCCACAACTTTATCAGATCGGTGTGAGTGGTCTGCAATCAAGCGGGAAAGTTAAACGCTTAACCTACGAAGGCACCTACAATGCCCGCGCCAGTGTATCCCCTGATGGTAAAAAGGTTGTTATGGTGCATCGAGCTGATCGAAAGTTTCATATTGCTGTGCTGGATCTTAAAACCGAACATTTCACTATTCTTACTGAATCTGAGCTGGATGAATCCCCCAGTTTTGCCCCAAATGGCAGCATGATTATTTTTGCTACAGAATATGAAAATCAGGGGGTGTTATCAGCGGTTTCAGTCGATGGGCGAGCAAAGCAACGGTTAAGCCTGAAAGAGGGTGATGTAAGAGAACCTGCGTGGTCACCATTTAAATCCAGGTGAGAAGTCTTATAATAGATATAAAATTAAGGAGCGAAAGTATGCGACGTATAATCAATTTGGTATTAGTTCTGGGTATGGTATTAACTTTAGGGGCCTGTGCCTCGGCAAGTAAGGACGATGATGATCTGGTTCAAGTAGGTGGAACTGAAGGTGTAGGCTCTGAAAATGCAAACTCAATGCAAAGTCTGGATGATCCTTCTAGCCCTCTTTCCAAGCGCGTGATTTATTTCGAATTTGATAGCAGCACCATTCAATCAGATTATCAGGAACTTATTTCTGCACATGCGGCTTATCTGGTTGAAAATCCGGATGTTTCAATCGTGCTGGAAGGTCACGCCGATGAGCGTGGCACACGTGAATATAATATTGCACTGGGCGAACGACGTGCCAAGGCAGTTAGACAGTTAATGACCCTGCAGGGTGTTACTGAAAAACAATTACAGGTGATCAGTTTTGGTGAGGAACGACCTGTTGCACTTGGACATGATGAATCAGCATGGTCACTGAATCGTCGTGTTGAGATTCTTTATTCGGGCCAGTAGTGAATAAATAATGATAACAAGAACTCTTACTATTCTGTCTATTTCGGTTGCCCTCCTGTGGGCAGATGTGTCGCTCGCTGCCAAACAGATGTCGGATCAAGCTCGGATCCAGCGACTGGAAAGGCTATTAGAAAGTAAAGGTCTGGTTGATTTATTAATCCGGCTGGAAAATCTGCAGAAGGAAGTTCAGCTCTTACGTGGTGAAGTTGAACTACAAACGCATACTCTAGAAAGCATCAAAAAGAGACAGCGCGATCTATATGTCGATATCGATCGACGCCTGGTTAAGATTGAAAGAAGCGCAACAGCGGGTACAACAATATCTTCTCCTGCGACAACTAAACCAGACTCAGCAGATGCAGAGACTAAGAATGGACAGAAAACTGCAACAGCTAAAAAGTCTTCAAACTCGATCATTAAGGAACAAAAAGCATATCAAAGCGCATTTGATTTGCTGCGTGAACTACGTTATCGCGAATCGGTTGTCCAGTTTAGAAAATTTCTGAAAAAATATCCTGACGGTCGTTATGCGCATATTGCTCAGTATTGGCTCGGGGAAGCCAACTATGCACAAAGAAATTTTAAATCAGCGATCAAAGATTATAATCGCCTTGTTTCACAATACCCCAAGACGCCTAAAGCTGCTGAAGCCATGTTAAAAATTGGTTATAGCTATTATGAAATTAAAGATTATAAAAATGCTAAAAAAAGCCTGCAACAACTGATAGACACCTACCCTAAGTCAACCGAATCAGGTCAGGGAAAAAATCTGATCGCTAAAATCAATAAAAAGCTCAAGTAGGAATTTGACCTGCTTTGTGTCTTATCCAGAAACGTATGCTGGAATAAAAAATAAACTCAATGTCGACTGAGCCAGACGAAAATCGTTTACGTATCACTGAGATATTTTTCTCTTTACAGGGAGAAGCATCGACGGTGGGTATTCCAACAATCTTTATTCGCTTAACAGGGTGTCCACTTCGCTGTCAGTATTGCGATACAGAATATGCTTTTCAGGGTGGTTCCTGGCAATCACTTGAACAGGTTCTTTCTTCTATTCAGCAATATCCCACTCGATATGTGACAGTAACTGGCGGTGAGCCACTGGCTCAGAAAAATTGTCTGGTGCTATTGAAGGCTCTCTGTGACAAGCAATATATTGTGTCATTAGAGACCAGTGGTGCAATGGATGTTTGTACTGTTGATCCGCGGGTGGGCAAAGTTATGGATGTCAAAACGCCGGGCTCGGGTGAGTCGGAAAAAAACCTGCAACAGAATATTGCCTGTCTTACAGACAAGGATCAGATAAAATTCGTGATTTGTGATCGACAGGATTATGAGTGGTCTAAACAATTTCTTGAAAATATAAAGTTACCAGCTGCCAGTGAAATACTTTTTTCCGCCTCAGCGAATCAATTGGCTGCAGATAAGCTGGCCGACTGGATTCTCGAGGATGGCCTGGCGGTGCGCTTACAAATTCAATTACATAAGTACCTCTGGGGTGATAGCCAGGGAAGATAATAAATCTGGAATATTTAAATGAAAAAAGCAGTTGTCCTTGTTTCAGGTGGCCTCGACTCAGCAACGACGCTCGCACTTGCGCAAGAGCAGGGTTTTGCCTGTTATGCCCTGAGTTTTGATTATGGTCAACGTCATCGCTGTGAATTAGACTCGGCAATAAAAATTGCCCTGGCGAATCATGTTGTTGAACACAAACAGGTAAAATTGAATTTAAATGACATAGGGGGATCGGCCTTAACCGATCAAACTATCGATGTTCCTCATCAGGCCTCTGAGGGTATCCCGGTCACCTATGTCCCGGCACGGAACACCGTCTTTTTATCAATTGCACTGGGTTGGGCTGAGGTTCTGGGCGCGCAGGATATCTTTATTGGTGTTAATGCTGTGGACTATTCCGGTTATCCGGATTGTCGGCCTGAATTCATTGATGCCTTTGCCAGGCTGGCTAACCTGGCCACTCGCGCAGGTGTGGAAGGTGGAAATTTTAATATTAATACACCGCTGATTAATCTCAGTAAGGCAGAAATTATCCAGCAAGGTTTACGCCTTGGCGTGGACTATGCCATGACCATATCCTGCTATGAACCCGATTCAAATGGTCGTGCCTGCGGAAGCTGTGATGCATGCCGGCTCCGCAAGGCAGGATTTTCAGATGCCGGTGTCAAAGATCCTACTACATACATATAACCATTAAATAAATATGTATACTTGCCGATACTGTGAATTGTTCTGTGGCTTCGGCTATAATGCCGCGTCGCCCGGATAGGGCTCAACGAATTTCAAGTTAATTTTGAGGACATCAGTATGAGTTTTGATAGTTTCGCGTCTGCTCACTCCATGGTGCTCTGGCTTGCCTTTGGCATTGCTGTGGTTATGGGTGCAGTTGTTAACAAGACTAATTTTTGTACCATGGGTGCCGTCTCTGATCTCGTTAATATGGGAGATAAAGGACGTTTACGCGCGTGGATTATGGCCATGGCGGTTGCCTTACTCGGCGTAACCTTCATTGAAGCAGCGGGCATTCTGAGTGTTGACTCAACTCGTCCTCCTTACCGTGGTAGCAGCTTTGCCTGGCTGGAATACGCTGTTGGCGGAATTCTGTTTGGTATTGGTATGACTCTGGGTAGTGGTTGCGGTAACAAGACACTAATTCGTATTGGTGGCGGTAACATCAAATCAATAATCGTCTTTATCGTTATCAGTATCTGTGCCTATTTTATGATTAATCCATTCCCGGGCACTGATGACACTATTTACTCTATGCTGTTCTATCCCTGGACAAATGCAGCAACCGTTTCTCTTGCGGGCTCTCAGGATGTAGGTAGTTTTGTCTCACGAGCAATTGGCACTGATGCCGGTTCTATGC
>JAOULB010000082.1 GCA_029882235.1 Gammaproteobacteria bacterium
TTGGCCCAGGTCGTACTGCAATGTAAAAAATCTATTTTATATAATAGAATTTAGCCAGAGGTCTGTTACTGACCTCTGGCTAATCGCTCGAGATTGTTTCCATATCAATGTGATTACCAGCCGCAGATAAAAACTCAATGAGTCCTATCATTGACGGTATAAGTCGTTATCAACTGTAAAAGTGATTTGTCCCTGTTGAACGAGGGGATATTAGGCCATTTCTCTCTTTCAGGCACACTTAAATGGGATATAATCCGCCGCCATGACATTTGGACTTCTAGGGTGTATCAGGGATGGTAAAAAGGACGTACCGATGGCGCTTTAATCTGGCCTATATTATTGGCGGGATTCTCGCAGTGGCGATAGTACTTGTATTGATGTCGCCTCTCTCCGATTCGTTTATTGCAGCGGGCCCGATGTTGATAGGGCATGAAACGCTCAAGTGTCAGGAATGCCATCAGGATGAGCGCGGCACACTGCGCCAGCAAATTCAGGCAAATGTTCAATATTTGCTTGGCAACAGGCAGAATGCGGTTTCAGCTGGTTATCGTACTGTCATCAATAAAGATTGTATTCAATGTCATAGGCGTCCCAATGATCGCCACCCGGTTTATCGGTTTTTAGAACCAAAGTATAGTGAGGTAAGACAGCTAGTCGGTGCACATCAGTGTGTGTCATGCCATAGAGAGCATCAGGCAAATAGAGTCAGTATTGATGTTGAGTTTTGCCAACATTGTCATGATGACATCGCCCTGAAAAACGATCCAGTTGATGTAAGCCATCAGAAATTGGCAGCAGATAAACGCTGGGATACCTGTCTGGGCTGTCATGATTTCCATGGCAATCATGAAATGAAAATTCCACAACGACTGTCGGAACGAATTCAACTAGAGAAGATCGGCGAATATTTTTTACGTGCCAAACCTCCTTATCCAGGAAAAATCATTCACAAAGCATTAAGTCCAGACTATGAAAAGTAAAACATTTATTATTCAATTTTTATTGCTGTGTACTCTGATTGTTTACCTGTTTGTAACAGCGCCGCCGCCGTTGTCAGAGACTGAATCAACAGGTATGCAAATACCTATTGAGCGGGTATTTAAAATTGCCAACGAAGAAAACAAACAGGCGCGTGCTTTATACACAAAAGAGATTGTCCAGGCAGGTAAAAAACAGGGACTGAAATTTGATGAACAATGGCAGGAAAGTAATATTATAGCGGGACCTTTACCTGCGCAATTCCTGCGTGAGACAGCCATGCATCTGGAAAAAAGTCCGGTGCGACTTGGTCTTTATCTTGGTTCTGATTATCCCATTAATAAAGTTAATCAGCTTTCAGGTCAGCAACTTGAGCTATTTAAAAAAATAAAGCAAACAGGGCGGGACCATTTTTATCATATACCAGAAGATAAAACTTATGTGTATATGTCACCTGATGTTGCAATCGCAAAAGCCTGTGTCAGTTGCCATAACGAACATAAAGAAACACCGAAGCAGGATTGGAAGCTAGACGATGTAATGGGCGCGACGACATGGTTATACCCGGAGGAGACAATCAGTCTTTCGGAGGCATTACATTTATTATCTGAACTACGTGCTGGATTTCGGTTTGCATATAAATATTTCCTCATGGAAATAAAACAAATGAAAAACCCACCAGAAATTGGTAACAAATGGCCGCGTGATGGATATTATGTTCCCTCAATAGATGGGTTTATGACAAAATTAACATCGCGATCATCTGCAGACACACTAGATTTATTGATGCAGTCAGTCAAGAAGAGTGAAAAAGGAGGAGAGAATGACAGGGAACCTGGCTAATAAAAATATATCAAGCTTAATTGTAAGCTCTAATCCCAATGTTACTTATCTAGTATGGGGAATGAGTCTGCTTGCTTTATTTGCTGCTCAACTTCTGCTGGGTTTACGGTGGGAGTGGTTAGCCCAGCTTCAACAGGGTGAGGTTTATCGTCAGTTCACCGGCTATCTACTTCTTTCATATGTACTTATTCAGGCCAGACTGGGGCTTAAACGAGTAAAAAACCAGACCACAAACCTGGTGAAAGAATTTGATATGCACAAGATACAGGGTGTATTTGGACCACTTGTATTTTACATCCATTCTATTGAAGTAGGTTATGCTTATCAGTTGCTGCTAGCTATTGTTTTTCTTGGCAACTGCATTATTGGTTACTTCAGTCCACATGCACTTCAATGGAAGAATAAGGTCTATCTGTTAAGCTGGACGATTACACATGTAAGTCTTGCCGTGCTTACACTTTTTCTTATGATTTTCCATATTTATGTCGTCTATCAATACTCCTGAACTGGATATGATATTTCGGCCTGTAATTGAAATGACTAATCACTGTCTTTGTTAATCAGCTTGGCTGATTTTTCGAATGTTTTATCCGTAGCTTTAATAAACGAATGAATATCATGTGCTGAATATAAGGTAACAGATGGTGGATATATTTTTTTATGATAGACCGGACTATATTTGAAATCGGATGAATCAATACTTATAAGTGTATAATTAAAGCTCAACGCAGTTAATGTCAGCCCGGCAGTATATAGAAAGTGTTTGCGGTTAATCTGAAAACCAGCTAAATAAAGATTAATGCCAAATAAACAGGCAAGCAATAAAATAGTAAATAGCCAGTAAAATAGTTTCAGACCGGTACTGTTTATGCCAAGATGAAATTCGATCCAGTCAATCATTGATAAAAATACTGTGCCAATAATAAGTAGCGTGATGGATACGGTAAATTGCGCGATAAATTTTGCTTCCAGTTTTCGAAAGCGTGCAAACATAGCCCAGCAAACTGGCCACAGTGTTATCGCCAGCAAAAAGCCAATATTTGTAATAATTATTCGTCCGAACTTAAATTCACCAAGCGTAGAGGAATAATCGATAAACAGGTTAAGTAGTACTGCTAGCACTAGAACGGATATGGCTATTGTAGGTATGCTGGCATACTTGGCCAGTTTTTCAACGGGATTAACCTTTATACTTTCTTCAACAGGGTGATCTGGAAAATATATTCGAATTCGGCTGCGGCCAATAATATAGGTATCGCCTGATGAAATAGTGTGAGGTTGATATAATGGAGCATGGTTTGCATCATAGGAACCATTAACACTATTGAGGTCGTGCAGCTGAGCCCGGCCATCCACACCTGATTCGATTACTGCATGGTGTGGGCAGACATGCGGGTCAGTCAGAATAATATCGTTATCAAAGGCGCGGCCAATAGTAATCTTATCACCAGATACTTTTTGCATATCGGCAGCATGACGATGGCTGCCACGGCCAGCCTGTTCAATGATCAGTTCCATTCTCGTATCTCTAAGAAACGCTTTAAGAAACGTTTTGCAGTATTTTGTTCAAATCCAGACAGGGTAAAGTGCCTTATCAGGCCTTTATCATTATGGTTGATCGAGGTGCTGACATAAATAACATCATAGAGCCCAGGATATTTTCTGTATGCACGTGTACAGAAGACGGCTCTTTCATCGGGATCTTTGATAAAACTCTCATGGCAGCTAAATTCCGTCACATCTGTTTCAGTAGCGCGGTTAGGCATAGAGGCCCCGGAATAAGAATTACCTAATAGCTGGGAAAATTGCAGCGGAGTGAGTGATATGTTTTCGATCCATTTATATTGTACGCCAATATTACCTGTTCGGAATCCAGAATTAATATAGATTTGCTCTTTTTGTCGGCACTGAATAGAGACAACAAGATACTTTTCTTTCTTCGTTTTTCTTTTACGACTTTTATCGCCCCAGCAGGGAATAAATGGTGCTAGCTCGTTGACAATGCTTGCATCACCTAACTTAACAGTTTTCCATTTCGCTACCAGAGTATCACCCATTAATTTTTTCTGATTAGCGACTAGTTGCTTGTGGATCCTTTTTTGAAAGTCCATTTTGTTGTTTTGGTTTGATCGATATTTATTTAACAGGTTTAATAATTTATCTGAGGTGATTAGAAAACCAACCTGATTACCCGCAGTCGCAACATTAACACCAATAACTTCGCCTTTATTATTGATTACCGGACCTCCACTCATGCCGGAGTTTATTGCACCAGTAAAATGAATCAGCTGGTAATAACTTTGCTTAGTAAACCCATTATATGTACCTGGAACTACTGCTGTGCCCAGATCCAGCGGGTTACCCATGGAGTATATTGGGTCACCTTTGCGCAGGCTTTTTGTATCTCTTATTTTAAGAAAAGGTCGATTCTTTGCCTTAAACCTGACCAGTGCCAGATCATGAACTACATCGATATCTTCAACGGTGACAGATTCAATTTTATCTTTACTTGATATGGCCTGCAGAAAATACCGATCGGGATCCTGAACATATTTTGAAATGACGTGGTAATTGGTAGCAACCAGACCGTTTGCACTGATCTGGAATCCGGAACCAATGGTTGATTTACGCTGTGAACTTTTCTCAATCACCCTGATTTGAAACAGGCGGTCGGCGTAGGTGGAAAAAAGCTGCTGGGGATTCGTTGCAGCCAGCGACGCTGAGGGGACGACCATAGTCAGTAAGATTAGATAGTTTATATATCTTTGCAACGCAAGTTCCAGTAAAACAGTGCCAGCTGAAATTATAGACTTATGTTGAATTTTTCACTAGTTGAGAGGAGATAAAATCCGTAAAAATCAGAGTGCGATTACGGATAATTCAAATATCATAAATAGTGTATTATACAAAGTGAAATCGATATCATTTTATCTCTTTATAATCTCATCGACATAGAGATGATAAGCTTCCGACAAGCTTGAACAGGAATAGTGCAATTATTGTTATTTGCTACTGAGTAATATCAGCAGTTATAGTAATTGCAGATAAAAACTGGATCAGGATTGAGAGACATTCATGTCATTACATCCAATTACAGAACGTTAAAATCCTTCGCGCTGATGATATAAGAGAAAGCGCCTTGTTTATTGTTTTCGTAGATATTGCTGGCAACCTTTTCGATTTTTTTACGTTTAGAGTCAAATGCCTGCAAATAGCCTGCTTCGGCTTCACTTAATTTTGGGCATAGTTTTTTGAGTGCGTCCGTTTCTACATAAAAGGACACTTCAATTGTTTTATCATAACCCCAGAAACAAACACGACTTTTGCTATCGTCAAAACTGCGGGACTGGTTTGGGAAATTTAATCTCATCACTGCATCTTCCATTTTTGTGCTGTTGCGTTTGATTTCTATTATTTTTTGAAGAGCAAATACATCGTCCTTAATCAAAAAGTGCATTGCGACTGTTTTTCTCATCTTTCTTCAGCTTTTTGGCGACTTTCTTTTCCTTTGCCGTCATTGAGGGTTGTTTTTTACTTTCTTTGTTACTTTTCTGTGCTTTGCTCATGGTTATATTCCTTGTCTCATCGCGAGAACGAATTGATATTATGAGTCCGAGTAGGGCAAGGCCTGTGTTTGAGCCCCGGTGTGTTTTCTATTCATGCCATTTGTTTTGCATAACGAAATGAAACCATTCTCTGCAGGTTTTCATCCCATAAACTTGATCTAAAGCAATTAATAATATCGCGTAACTTTAATGTTGTCGTCGGTGGTGACTGCAGCTCGGGTATGGCCTCCATGGCTTCGGGCAGGCGATAAAATGGGATACGGACATTAAGGTGATGAATATGATGATAACCAATATTGCCGGTGAACCAACGCATAATTCGGTTGAGTTTCAGATAACTAGATGACTCCAAAGCGGCCCGGTCAAATGTCCAGTCCTCAGATTTAAGAATGTTCATGTGCTCGAAGCTGTGCTGGGCAAAAAACAGATAACTACCCAGTGCCGATGCAATCAGCATGGGCAGAAACACGACAAACAGAACCAGGCTAAAACCACCAAATATCCACAACACGCTAATCAGTGCTGCATGGATGAGTAGTACGAGCCCCGAATCCCAGTGTCTGGCCGGATTACGAAATAGCGACTCCAGACAAATGCTATAGGCAAAGATAGTAATGTAACCCAGCAATACGATCAGGGGATGACGTTGTATGCGATATTGTAAACGTTGCCACTTCGAGGCGACTTGCCACATTTTCGTGGTGATGATTGGAAAGGCACCGATACACGCATCGGTGATCTTACCGACGTGGCCATGATGATAGTTATGACTTTTTCTCCATGAGCGTGGAGGTGTTAGTGCAAAGGCGGCATAGAGTCGAAATAGCCACTTGGCCAGCTGCGAATCATGCAGGATCGCCTTATGCATATAGTCGTGATAAGTGATAAAGGCGCGCACCAGTAATAGTCCGGCGAGAATGGAAAGCGCCACTTGCAGTGGCCACCAGGGCGCCATGCCTGCACCAATGAGTGCGGCAATCATAAGGCTGAAGGTTGAACCGACATGCCACCAACTTCTGGCAACGGATTCCACTGCAAAGGCTTCAGCAGCCTTTAGTAGTTTCCGTCCAGCCCGATTCTCGACATGATGTTCGACAGATGAATCGGCTTTATTGGCTTGCTTAGATGTATTTGTTATCCGCATGATCTGGACCTCTTATACGAGGTCCATCTCTATATGAATAAAATTTCTTAGTCTTAAGCAGCTACGACATTTACTGCGGCAGGACCTTTCGGGCCTTGCTCTACTTCAAAGCTGACGCTCTGACCTTCATTTAAACTGGCATAACTATTTTCACTTTTGATGGAAGAATGATGTACGAATACATCCTTACTACCGTCTTCAGGAGAAATAAAACCAAAGCCTTTACCGGCATCAAACCACTTTACTGTACCCATTTTCACAATTAAATTACCTATTTAATAAATTTACGATTTACATTTCAGAGTCATGCAGGAAGGACGAGATGGAGGAAACCTACGGAGGCGTGATCCAGGCATACTGCCGGTCAATAACTTTAAAAGTATGTTGCTTCATTCGCTGTAAGCGTAGGCCTTTTGGCCAATACATCATAAGCGAACATGAAGTTAGAAGGAGTATGGCACATAAAGTTCCAATATAATATGCAAATAAATGAACATATCGTTGCTTAGCAACGATGGCGAGCCATAATTGTCATATAAAACAAACACCTGACACCACGATAATAACAAAATGATTTATCATTATGCTTATCAGCAGTGCCTTTAGTTCGTGTTTTTGGCTACTTTGACATTCTTATATGCACTTATTCTCCGTGTGTTTGGAATAAATTAATTTACCCCATTCCCGGATTCCTGCGTTTCTAATCTCCAGAACACTCACAAAAGGAGAAAATCATGAAACGTATTACCTATATACATCTATTAATTGCCCTATTTTTGCTTGGTGCCTGTTCTGGCCAGCATAAAGACGAAGATATTGTCGATAAGGGTTTAACGAAAACTGAGATTGAGGCTCCTGTGTCAATATCTGAGTTAAAGGCGCAACCCAGTGAATATGCGGCTCGAGCCAAAAAACAGCAGCACTTACTGGGCAGTTCAAGCCAGCAAATGCAGTATGAAAGGTTTGCCTCTGATCGATGGTATGCCAGTGAGCCGCTGTACCGGGAAAATTATGCCCATTTCGAAAATCAACCAGTCATACGTACGACTGAAGCACCAGTTTCTACCTTCAGTATTGATGTCGATACGGCCTCATTCAGCAATGTGCGTCGTATGCTGACTCAGGGTCGCTTACCGCTGGCCGATGCCGTACGTGTCGAAGAGCTGATCAATTATTTTGATTACCACTATCCATATCCAGATAAAGGTGACGCACCGTTCAGTGTCTATACCGAAATCGCACCAAGCCCCTGGAATAAGAATAGTCATCTCTTGCATATTGGTATCAAGGCCGATCGACCCGATAAAAAAGAACTGCCTGCGGCCAACCTTGTTTTTCTGGTTGATGTGAGTGGCTCCATGCATTCGCCTGACAAGTTGCCTTTGTTAAAGCAGTCGATGAAGTTGCTGGTAAAACAGATGCGCGCCAAAGATCGT
>JAOULB010000423.1 GCA_029882235.1 Gammaproteobacteria bacterium
TTCAAGGGCACGACCAAATACGGCCCCGGTGAGTTTTCCAAAGTGATTGCCGAAAACGGTGGGCGTGAGAATGCCTTCACTGCAAGGGACTACACCGCCTATTTTCAACAGCTGGAAAAAAGTCGCTTACCGATTAGTTTTGAAATGGAAGCCGATCGCATGCGTCACCTGACTTTACCTAAAAAAGAGTTTGCCAAGGAAGTGAAGGTGGTTATGGAGGAACGGCGTATGCGCACCGAAGATAACCCACGTTCACTGACCTATGAACAATTTATTGCCACGGCCTTTACCAGCAGTCCTTACCACAATCCAATCATTGGCTGGATGAATGACCTGAAGAATCTTAAAGTCGCGGATCTGAGTGTCTGGTATAAAAAATGGTATGCCCCCAACAATGCAACACTTGTTGTTGTGGGTGATGTTGATCCCGTTGAGGTCTATAACCTGGCGCGACGTTATTATGGTCGCCTGTCACGTTCGAATAATATAAAGCCGCTAAAGCCACGTATTGAACCTGAACAGCAGGGCATGCGTTATGTTACGGTTGAGGCGCCTGCAAAACTACCGTATCTGCTTATGGGTTACAAAGTTCCCGTATTAAAAACCGCCAAACAGGACTGGGAACCTTATGCGCTTGAAGTACTGGCAGGTGTACTTGATAGCGGTGCCAGTGCGCGTTTTTCAAAACGACTGGTGCGTGATAAGCAACTGGCTGCCGGTATGAGTGTAAATTACAACCTCTATGCTATGCATAATGAGCTTTTTGTTATTGGTGGCACACCAACAGCAAAGACCAGTGTTAAACAGTTACAACAGGCCATTAATGCAGAGCTGGATGCGTTAAAACAAAAGCCCGTCACTGCCAAAGAGCTGGATCGCATTAAGGCACAGGTTGTGGCTGGGAAGGTGTATGAAAAAGATTCCATTTTCTATCAGGCTATGCAAATGGGCACGCTGGAAACAGTCGGTCTCGGCTGGCAACGCATGGATGAGTATGAAGACAAGGTAAAAGCCGTCACTGCTGAGCAGGTGATGCAGGTCGCAAAAAAATATCTTATTGATAAAAGCCTGACCATAGCCGAACTTAAACCACAGTCACTTCAACAGACAAATAAAAGATAAACATATGCTGGCGACAAAAATTAATTCTCCTTTTGTATTTTTACTGGCGATTATTCTTGCCGGGTTTGTTGTGGTAAAAATAACCGATAACCCCGTGATTGTGCCGAAGGCTGAGAAAGAGGCATTAAATATCAAGTCATGGCAGACCAGTAATGGCGCCAGAGTCATGTATGTCTATGCCGAAGAATTACCCATGCTGGATGTGCGTGTGGTATTTGATGCAGGCAGTGCGCGTGATGGCGATAAACCTGGACTAGCCAGTATGACTAACCTGATGCTGGATCTGGGTGCCGGTCAATGGACGACGGATCAAATTGCTGAACGTCTTGATAGCGTTGGTGCCAACATCAGAACGACATCACTGCGTGATATGGCGATTGTTTCGATGCGAAGCCTGAGCAATGATGCAATTCTAAATAAATCACTTGATACATTGGCCGCGGTGTTACAGCAGCCACGTTTTCCTGTAACCGAGCTTGAGCGCGAACGCAAACAGGTACTGATTGCACTACAAAATAAATTACAGTCGCCCGATGATATTGCCGAAGAACTGTTTTATAAAACACTCTATGGCAAGCACCCGTATGCAACACCATCCATGGGGACAACTGAGAGTGTACGCAAGATTAGTCGCGCTGACCTAAAGGCCTTTTATCAACAATATTATGTCGCCAGTAATGCTGTGATCGCGCTGGTGGGTGATGTGGATGAAAAACAGGCGCGTGAAATAACAGAGAAGTTAACATCGGGTCTGGCCAAAGGACAACGTGCGAAGCGTGTTGCAAATGTCGCTGAGCTAACTAAAGCTAAAGAAATTAAACACCAGCATCCATCAACCCAGACCCATATTCTTGTCGGTCA
>JAOULB010000424.1 GCA_029882235.1 Gammaproteobacteria bacterium
CTGCAGTTGCATCAAATTGCCACTTCTTGATGCTCACTTTTTATCGGCGCTCGCTTTCTCATTATTCTCAGGCAGCTTGATTCCCATCCCCAGGCTGACATTAATACGGCGTAACATTTGTGACACGGCAAAGTTGATCATGTCTTTTCTTAACCGAGCTTCTTCATCGCTAGTGGAGAGAACATTGTTGGGATCGAGCTGAAGTTCGCGAATCGTTGATACAGTTTGTTCCGCAAGCAAAACCTTGCCTGAATTATCCTGTAATTTAAACTTCAATTCATACTTTAATTCATACTCACTGGCGCGATTAAGTGAATCATAGGTCAGCACGCGTTGACTGACTTCATTTTTCGAGATAATTAAAATCGCTGTGGCTGAAGCTTTATCGCTGGTCAACTGTGCTTGTTCAGCACCCTCAAGACTCGACTTAATCGCCAAACCAAGTTCACTATATAATGCTGCGCCCTGCAAAAAGGTGTGACGCATTTCTTCGGGCAAGTCGATACTGCCGCGTAAACGCCAGCCACAGGACTGCGTTGCCAATAAAATACTGACCATGACGAAAATTGAGATGAGTTTATTTAAACGCACTATTTAATAACCACGTTAACCAGCTTACCGGGCACAACAATCACTTTAACCACGGCCTTACCTTCAATAAAGCGTTGTACGTTTTCTTCCGCCAGCGCTTCTTTTTCAATATCGTCACGTGATGCATCCGCCGCAACAGACACCTTACCGCGCAATTTGCCGTTCACTTGCACAACAATATCAATCGAGTCACGCACCAGTGCGTCCTGATCAACAACAGGCCAGGAGGCATCAAGGATGTCATCACCATAACTCAGTTCACGCCAGAGCACATGACAGATATGCGGTGCAATCGGCGACAGTAGTCGCAGCAACAGACTAAAACCTTCCGCCACAATCGCCTTATGCCCATCAATCATTGGCGCATCTGCCAGTGTGTTCATAATTTTCATGCAGGCCGCTACAACAGTATTAAACTGATATTTATCAAAATCCATTAAGGCCTGTTGCAGATGCTCATGCAGTTGACGGCGAATGGTTTTAATTTTGTCATCGGCGCTATTCCAGTCAAAAGAAGCTGACTTATTCGCTTTGATGATGTCGGCATTCAGATCGGCATAGTTCCAGACACGCTTGAGAAATCGATAAGCCCCTTCTACACCGGAATCCGACCACTCCAGACTTTGCTCCGGTGGTGAGGCAAACATCATGAACAAGCGCGAGGTATCCGCACCGTATTGTTTAATTAAGGCCTGCGGATCAACGGTATTGCCTTTTGACTTGGACATCTTGCTGCCGTCTTTAAGCACCATGCCCTGAGTGAGTAATTTCTCAAAGGGTTCGTTTGTTTTTACCAGACCGACATCTCTCATCAGCTTGTTATAAAAACGCGCATAAAGCAGATGTAAAATCGCATGCTCAATGCCGCCAACATATTGATCCACTGGCAGCCAGTAATTCGCACGTTCATCCAGCATGGCCTGATCATTATCACGACAGGCATAACGCGCGTAATACCATGACGACTCCATAAAGGTGTCAAAGGTATCGGTTTCGCGTTCGGCCTTGCCACCACACTTAGGACAGTTTGCATTATAGAATGATGGCATTTTCTTGATCGGTGAACCGACACCATCAAATTTAATTTCTTCAGGAAGAATCACCGGCAGGTCTTTATCCGGCACAGGGACTTCGCCACATTTTTTACAATTAATAATAGGTATCGGTGCACCCCAGTAACGCTGGCGCGATACGCCCCAGTCACGAAGGCGATAGGTGGTACGTTTCTGACCCTGTTTACTTTTTTTCAGATGTTCTGCAATCTTGTCGAAGGCCTGCTGTGATGACAGGCCAGTAAACTTGCCTGAATCAACCAGCACACCTTTATCAACAAAAGCAGCTGCAGATAAATCAATCTCACTTTTCTCTTTTGCTGTTATCACCTGTTTG
>JAOULB010000425.1 GCA_029882235.1 Gammaproteobacteria bacterium
TTAACGATAATTTCGGGCATCAAACTGGCGATGAGGTGATCAAGCTGGTTGCAAATATTATCAGAGATAGTCTGCGCGATACCGATATTGTAGGGCGCTATGGCGGTGAAGAATTTTGTCTTGTATTACCTAATCTTGATCATGAGGCAATCTTGCGAATCGCCGAACGGATTCGTCTTAGTGTTATGAATTCTTCTGAGTATCGTCTTATTGGGATTGAAGGCGCTACCATAAGTTTAGGGGTCTCTTCGGTCAAAGATGATGTTAATAATTCCACAGAACTAATTGATCTGGCCGATAGGGCGTTATATTACGCTAAGAATAATGGTCGTAACCGTGTTGCTGTGTGGCGTGATGGGCTAGAAGAAGAGGGTGACATTGCTGGAATGGATAAGGGGGGTAATGATGGTGATGACGTTACAATACCTGACAAAGGTGATTCGCTTAGTACTGATGTCAACTTACTGTATACAAAGATTAAGGAACTCGAAGCGTTGAATGCAGAACAGAAAGAAGTGTTCCAACGTAATTTGAATTTCGATTCCATTACCGGGTTGCCCAATCGTGTGTTATTAAATGATCGCCTTAACAGTGCGGTCAATCATGCCCGGCGCAGTAAGGACAGTGTTGCTGTACTATCTCTCTCATTTGACGCCTACAAACGTATTCAAGGCACTTTGGGGTATAAGTCAGCAGAGAAACTGATTGTCGAACTTTCCAAAATATTAAGTGGTGTATTACGCGCGACGGATACTGTCTCATCTGATATTGGTGCGGGATTATTTGATTCAGTCTTGTCCAGGAAGAATGACGATGGTTTTTATGTATTGCTTCCCGACTTAAAGAGAGAGCAATCCATCACGTGGATTATTAACCGTATTTTTGCTGCCTTTAGTTCGCCTGTGGTGGTGGCGGATTTCAACGTTAAGGTTGATAGTGCTATTGGCGTCAGTATGTATCCGATTGATGGACGGGAACCCGACGGCTTGCTTAAAAGTGCTGATCTGGCGCGAAATTATGCAGAATCACAAGGCAAAAATAACTGTCAGTTTTACTCGGATAAAATGAATAATCTGTTTGCGACGCAACTAAAAATAGAATCTGAGCTAGCACGTGCTGTTGAATGTGATGAATTGGAAGTTTATTATCAGCCAATTGTAGATGTTCAAGATGGAAGAATCAGCAAACTAGAGGCACTATTGCGATGGAATCATCCGGAAAAAGATATTTTGTCAGCGGTGAGCTTTATTGAAGTTGCTGAAGAAAATGGGCAGATAATAAGTATTGGTGACTGGGTGTTACGTGAAGTTATTCAGCAACTGGCTGTTTGGCGAAGGGAGATATCTCAGGATATCGTTGTTTCGGTTAATGTGTCAGCATTACAGTTACGACATGATGAGACAGGAGATAATATTCTCAGTTATTTACGTGAAAACGATGTGCCAACGAAAAATTTGATACTTGAAATTACTGAAAGTGCGGTCGTGCAAGATTTGGACCGTGCGACCCAGATTATGGCGAAACTTCATGATCAGGGTGTCCAAATTGCGCTTGATGATTTCGGTACGGGGTATTCGTCGTTGCAGTATCTTCATCAATTTCCAATAGATATTATTAAAATTGATCGCTCATTTGTAAATAATATTGAGTCAAATGATACTGATGTCAGTATCATTTCAATGGTAATTGATATCGCGAAAAAACTGGGACTTACTACGGTGGCTGAGGGGGTAGAAACCGAAGCCCAATTTAATCGCCTGTGTGACCTGAGATGCAATGAGATACAGGGTTATTTAGTTAGCCGCCCGATTCCCAAAAAGCAGATGCATGAAATGCTGGAACGACAGGAATCAGACGCAAATAAAAATAAGGTAAGGTTAGTTGGTTCTCATCCATAAACACCTGTTTTTCTGATTTTTGGCTACACAGGGATTCTACAAAGGCTGACTAGAAACTGTCTAAAACAGCTATTTTTT
>JAOULB010000083.1 GCA_029882235.1 Gammaproteobacteria bacterium
GATGAAATTATCTCCTACTGCAAACATTTATGGTTTAATAGGCTTTTCCAAGGGTGAAATCGAACTCAGTACGTTTGCTGGCTCGGTAACAGAGGATGATAGTGGCCTGTCTTTTGGATTTGGTGTCGATACTGAAATGTCAAAAGGGATGTATATTGGTGGACGATTTGTGAGTTATATTGATGATGATGCAGATTATTCAGGTATAAATATCAACATCACCAAATATTTAGATTAATGATGGAATAAGTCTAAAAAACCCCCGGCCTATGCGCCGGGTTATTGTTATCTATTGTTGTGACTATAGATATGTAAAGTAGAATTTTAAAAACATGAATATTCCTGTATGGTCTGGGTTCAAATTTTTGTGACAGGAAATATAGGATGAATAAGATATTGAAAGTAATTTTGCAAATGATCTCTGTTCTAATTATCGCTGCATTGCTAGCATATTTTTTCCCCTCATTCATGTTTTAATTTCATATAGGTGTACACAACAAATACAAATCCCGCTGAAAATAACCAGCTGAATTATGAACGATTATGCGCCAAACTCTAGTGCACTTGTAATAACATCTAGCCCATGCTTGGCACATTTCTCATCAATCTTGGTGTCCGCTCCTGCAACAGCAATCCCGCCATAAAAATGGCCCGCAATATTAATTGGCAGTGAACCTTGAATAAGAACAATGCCGGGGGCAAAATTAAGATCAGGACGTGTTTTCTGTAGTTGTTTGCCCGTACTTGTCTGAAGACTTGCTGATGTATAGGCCTTTTTCTGACTGGTTTCGATTGTATGAGGTCCCGCTAAAGGATGGCGGGTAAATGCAATTAGATTGCCATCGCGTCCACTAATTGCTGCAGAGACCTTATATCCACGTTTGGTACATTCTTTAACAGCGGCAAGAACTGCACTGGTTGCAATAGAGTATTGGAGTTGTGGTGAGTTAATAGTCAATTGTTCTTCCGCATAGCTATATGTCGACAATGACAAGAGTATCGATAAAATTGTGTATTTCATAATGCTTCCCTTTATAGTTAATAATATCCAGTTTTTAACTTTGCAAATAGAGTGCCAGAACAGGGATACAAACATTTTTGTAAAAAAAATCTTAAACTGACTTTTCGGGAAGGTTTGACTGCATCATGCAATACACGGTGGTGCAATTATGCATATTGATTTAATAGTGATATTTCATTATGCAAAAATGAGGGTGAAATATACAATCAAATTATAAATTGCAATTATTTAAGAATGCTTAGTCGTGACCGACTTAAGAGTATTTAACAGCAGGTGAGGATCAATGACGTCAAACAATTCTTTATCCGTCACAGTAAATATGCCCGCCATTTCTGCCCAGCCATACATTGAGACATCAATGTTATTAAATTCGATAACTGTAGCCTGGCGATGGAAACAGTATATTTTATTACCTTTAAAGATTAGATTGTATTGTGCGTTAGATGAATGGAGTTCTTTTATATGAGACCAGCAGTCTTTCTGCTCATTAAAAATAATACATGGTATTGGATAAGGTTTGGTTCCACCATTAAGGTTAATTTCGCTGGAGAATATTGATAAAGGTGCCTTCTCAAGATATAGCTGGAAGTGAAGGTGATTAACCGAAGCGCCGGCACCGAGCGAGTTGTAAGCAATTACAAGTTCAGGTATCTGTGTTTGTATCTGAGCCATGAACATAGCTATAAAGTCCAAATGATTTTCGGTCAGGCACTGGTTGTGATGCAAGTGTTTATCGAGGACTAATAAGGCGTGATAGTCAACAAAAGGAAATTTGTTGTATAGAAGTGATAGTTGCCGTGAAAACTTCCTTCAGCGAAAGTTTCTTTTATCAGAAATTCCTTATCAAAATGAAAGCCATCTTCATTAAATGCAGTGTTGATGTCCAGTTTTTTTGCGCCACTCATGCGCGAAGGGCGAAATGAGCGTAGTTGATTGTAATTTACAGTAAATGATATTGAGCCTAATGAAATTGTTTTTGATTGAACTGGATTCAGGTTTTCAAAACCGATTTCAATAAGTCGGTTAATTACAGCGGCATCATCGGCTGAATCATCTGGCTCTATATTTTGTTCCTTGCATAATTGATATTGCCGGGCAATATTGTCGTATGTTGATTGCAGTAGGCCAATATTCTTTTCTAACAGTTCAGCGTGTTGAAAGGTGTTTGCACAGCCAAGGATAAATGTTCCTGCCGTTTGGTGATGGATAATATCGACAAGCCCTTTTTCAAACGCCTGTCTATAATGGTCAGAAGAAGAGAAAACCTGTTCAATATTTATCATTATAAGTTTGCTACTGTTTTTCTGTGGTAATAGTATAATATCAGCTCTATTGAGAGCAATGATTCCAGTTTATAATTCCTAAAACCAATACCAAAGCAGGATATCTTCGCCGCATCAATATGGACATGAAATTCATTGAGGATAATCCTGATAGGATGATTTTTTTGAAACAAATATCTAGCTAAAATTAAATATCTGGAGTTAAATAGTTAAGCCATTTAGGGTAGATGTTGAAAATATGGTGAATTATCAATGAAGTGTGTCATATACCGTTGCAGCAAGAAGGAAGGAATGTATTTATACGTTCCTGAATCTGATGATAGTGAAGCATTATTAAACAGTCTGCCCGGTGGCTTGCTCATTCTGACTGGAAAGCTGGATAAAGTCATGGACCTTGAATTAACGCCAGATAAAAAGTTGGCCAGTGCAAATGCAGCAGATGTTCTGCTGGCATTGAAGGAAAATGGTTTTTATCTTCAATCTCCGCCGAATGCGCAGCTCATCAAAGACACCAGTATGCTCAATAATCCCTCTGACTCATTTTAGTCCTGCTGGCTGAAGCTTTTCATATAAAATGTTATAAAAATTGTCCATTTCCTCCGGTCGGGGATATATGGTTAACTGTGCATTCGCACAGTCGAACCCGGTAAAATTAATATAGAATTAAATCATATTCTTAGACCCTGATACGCGATGAAACTGGCATTCAAACATCAATTTATTCTGGCCCCACTTGTTGTCGTGGTGCTGCTGGTATGTCTGGTGGGATATGCACTTTTTGAGCTGGCGAATATCAGCCGTAAAAATGAAGTGACCCGTTACTGGGAGTTGTTAACGGATGATGTCCAGTCAGTTATTGTCGCTGCAAACAGGCTAAATAATGTGATTGGAGAGATGTCGAAAGGAGGCGATGCGCACCAGGATGAACAATTTTTCAGTTATCTTGAACAGGCACGTATTGTTTCAGGCATTTTACTTGAGCCCTTCTTTCTGGAGCAGATCCCCAGTGAACTACGCGCTAACATTAAGGCCAGGGAAAAGATATTACGCGCCCCGGAACGATCTAATCCAGCTGAACTAGGTCAGTTTTTAAGCCAGCTATTACCTATGCTGGAATATCAGTCAAAAATATTTGCTGCGCAGCGACGTACAGATTTTATCGACAGCCATCGTACACTAATTGAAATCAATTCACGCATGAGCACCAGCTTAATTGCTGGACTACTTATCTGTATTTTTCTTGCGGCGACGCTGGCACTCTGGGGCTTGTCAATTAATCGTAAGCGCTTAAAAAATATGAGTGAGCGTGCTCTGGCCGCCTGCTCATTCAAGGCTTCGGAAATTCCAGACCCTGATAAGTCAAGAGATGAACTTGATGCGCTTGAGCAATGTCTGGTCAATATGACACAACGTTTATTACATGTGGTTAGTGTTGAGAACGTTTTGCATGGTGTAGAAAATGAACGGCGTCGAATTGCTATGGATATGCATGATGGCGTATTGGCCGATCTTACGGCAATTAATCGCAAGCTCGATGCTGGCACAGCAACAGCAGAAGAAATTGAGTCACTTCGTAAAGATGTTAATGGTGTTATTAACCAACTTAGAGAAATTATTGACGATCTGCATCCACAGGTTCTTGAAACGCTCGGGCTTGAAGCCGCATTAAACTCGTTTTTAAATCGACATAGAATTTTCGAAGAGTTTGAAAATGTGCATTTCGACTTTGATGAAAAAATAGAAAATACACTCACACTGGAACAGAAAATAAATATATTCAGGATTATCACTGAGGCGGTTAATAATGTCATTAAGCATGCACGCTGCGATCGCTTTGAGGTTAGTTTTCGTCTGGTTACAACTATGCTGCACATTACCGTAGAAGATAATGGCATCGGCATGTCTGAACAGAGCAATCCAGCAGGCCATGGCAGTGCGAATATCCTGGAGCGTGCTCGCTTATTAGGTGCAGATGTACAATGGCGCACTTCTCGCTTTGCTACTGGAACCTGTTTTGAGTTGAAGCTTCTTGTTGCAAAGGCGGAGAGTTAGACCATGTCACAATTGATTATTGCCGATGATAATCCCCGTGATCGCGAGTTTCTCGCGGAGGCATTATCAGTCTATCAACCAAAAACGGTTGCTAATGCAAAGGAAGCCTTATCTGCCTGTGAGCAAATCGAAGAACCCTGGTTGGTTACCGACATTCAAATGCCTGAGATCAATGGCATTGAGCTTGCTAAACAGGTCTGGGAGAAATATGAAAATGCCCGGATACTCATATGGTCGCAACACAGTGATGAAGCCTATGTGCGAGCCCTGGCAAAATTGATTCCTGCGGATACCGTCTATGGTTATGTCCTAAAAACAAACACCGTAGAAGTACTTACTCGTGCCGCAGCGGCTGTGTTTGAAGATTATCAATGCTGGATCGATCCACAGGTTCGCAAGGTGCAGGCGCGCAGTCAGAGTAGCAATGATTCACTCACCGATGCTGAATATGATGTCCTGATCGATATTGCATTAGGACTTACGGATAATACTATCGCTGAGCGACGTTACCTTTCTCGTCGTGGTGTACAAAACAGATTACAGTCACTCTATGCCAAGCTTGGTGCTAATATGGAAATGGGGACAAATATCAGCAATACTGAGTTGCTAAACATCAGAGCTAGGGCCGTATCACTTGCACTACAACGAGGTCTTATTAATTCGTTTGAATTAAAGAACGAAGAAGAGCAACTAGCCCAGTGGTTATCCAGTCGACGTCAGTAAATCACGTAGTTTTCTTTTGCTATGCGCTTAGATAAACAGGTCTTGACACCTGTCATTCAGCATTTACAAGTATTTCATCTCATGCTTAACTAGAAACATGAATGAACAGGATGAAAACCCGCATCGACATATATCAGGCTGGATGTGGTTGGGCTTATGGTTGATTGTGCTTGGTCTGTTGATTAATTTTTTTCACAACTGGCTGGAGAAACAGCGTAATCCAAACCAGAATGTCAGCTCGATGATCAATGCAGGCGATGTTCGTGAAGTCACATTAAAGCGTAATCGTTATGGTCATTATAATGTCACGGGAAAAATTAATGGTCATAAAGTCGAGTTTCTACTCGATACGGGTGCAACCTATATTGCTATACCTGAGCCTGTCGCCAATCGAATTGGTTTAAAGCGTCTGTATCAAACAGAGTTTCATACCGCCAATGGTCTCTCCAGAGGTTATGGGACAAAACTGGACAGTGCTGCGATTGGCCAAATCGAATTGCAGAATCTGGATGCCACTATTACGACAAATATGGATGGCGATATCGTTTTATTAGGTATGGGCTTTCTCAAGCATATTGAGTTTACCCAACGGGGCGATACACTCATCCTTCGTCAATAACTGCATTAATACCAATGACTTAAATATCCCCTGAAAATACCCGAGTAATTTGCTCATAAATTTGCTTATCCGTGCATTAGATATCCGAAATACCATATATCCGACTTAAATAGTATACTTTCGCGGCAAATTAGGTGGCCGATAAAAAGGCCGAATAATCAATAAGTTACAATTGTATATGAGGATGTTGTTGTGAGTGAACAGATTTCAGATGAACAGGTAAAGCGTACACTGTGGATTGTAATGGGCAGCATTACTGTAGTGTTTATTGCCGCGATTGCTATTGCACGTGCGTTGGTATACTAAGCACAGTTAAGTCGAACTAAGTGTTCTATATTAAAGCCCGGAGCGATTGCTACCGGGCTTTTATTTTTACTGGGGTATGAAATAATCGTCTAACATTAACAATGCGTTTTTCATAAAAAATACTAGAACCTGCAGAATGAGTGACAGCTCCAACTCTCCATATATCCATACGGCAGTCGCCGATAGTTTTCAGTCTTTAGTGCTGGATAATTCTCGCCGTGGTCCGGTGCTGGTAAATTTCTGGTCGCCTGAAGCGGGCTCCTGTTTACAACACTATCCTCAACTGGGTAAGTTAATTCAGCAATATGATGGTCGCGTCCTGTTAGTCAATATTGATGCCGATAAAGAAGTCGGTGTTTGCAAAGATTATAGCGTGAATGATTTTCCTACATTGAAACTGTTTCGTAATGAACGGGTGGTTGAGACGCTAAAGGGTGAACAATCCGAAGAAGTATTGATTAATATGCTCACCCCTTACATTTCACGTCAGTCTGATATCACGCTTGCCGATGCCGTGCAGTTATTCACTGAAGGTAAGACCATTGAGGCCTATGAAATGATCGCCACTGCGATTGTTGAAGACCCAGTCAACTATCGTTTACCTTTAACCCTGTGCAAATTACTCAAGCATGAGCAGCGATTTGCCGAGGCAATTAAATTAATAGATTCCTTACCTGAAGGTATTCGTGACAATCATGAAATTGATCAAATCTATGACTTGATCAGTTTTTATGTTGAGGCCGATCTGGAAGGGGATGTTGATGCACTCATTAGTCATGTTGAAAATCATCCAGATGATTTAAGAGCGCTACGTCAACTGGCCATTCAGTATGTGGTTATGGAGGAATATGAAAAGGCATTACAACAGCTGGTGGCGATAATGGAAATTGACCCGACCTATAAGGAAAATTACCCGCAAAAGGCCATGCTGAAAATATTTAATATTCTTGGGTCAGAACATGAGCTCATCGAGCAATATCGGCCAAATCTTAACCATTATATCCATTAGCAAAAATTTATTTAATGGCAACCTTTATTAATTGTCATGGCTGGCTTAGGCTTAAACTAAACGGTAAGTCCTAACTTGTAAATATTCTAAGAAAATAGAGGTTTTGTCTTGTCGGCAATCTTAAAAGATAATTTTATGTCAGAGAATCTTGTTGATGCATTAATTGCTCCCACCGGCCACCTTGAGGTTTTATCGCGCGCCGAAGTGAATAACCTGCTGGATACCAGTCAGGGTGGAATCTATGAACGCTTTCGAAACTGTTCTTTGGCAGTACTCAATAGCGGTAGTAGTCTGGATGACGGCAAGGAACTGCTTGAGCGTTATCAGTCTTTTAATATCAAGGTTATTCAACGCGAACGTGGTATTAAGCTTGAAGTCAAAGGTGCGCCCGCCAATGCCTTTGTCGATGGCAAGATCATCAAGGGCATTAGTGAACATCTGTTTGCTGTACTTCGTGATGTGGTTTATGTCAGTGATGAGATCAATGACAACCTGAATATCGACCTGACCAGTTCAGAAGGGATTACCAATGCTGTCTTCCATATATTAAGGAATGCCAACATATTGCGACTCGGCCGCAACCCAAATCTGGTGGTGTGCTGGGGTGGGCATTCTATTTCACGTGAAGAATATGATTACACCAAGGAGGTGGGTTACCAGATTGGTTTGCGTGGTCTGGATATCTGCACCGGCTGTGGACCAGGGGCGATGAAAGGGCCAATGAAAGGGGCGACCATTGGCCATGCCAAACAACGCATCAGTGATGGTCAATATCTGGGTATTACCGAGCCGGGTATTATCGCAGCGGAATCGCCAAACCCCATCGTTAATGATCTGGTTATCCTGCCAGATATCGAAAAACGTCTTGAGGCTTTTGTACGTACCGGGCATGGTATTGTTG
>JAOULB010000084.1 GCA_029882235.1 Gammaproteobacteria bacterium
TGAGAAGAAAACACGCAAGGAAAACTCACGTATCGTTTCTGGTCAGGAAGGTAAGGTTTTGCTTGAAGTTGATGAAAATTTTGCTCGAACCTGGCGACGCGTTGGGCTGGCGCTGGATCGTATGGGCTTAGTCGTTGAAGATCGGAATCGGTCAGCCGGTGTGTATTACATCAAGGTACCTGAAAGTTTTGAATTAAAAGAAGAAAAAGGAATTTTCTCCGACCTGTTTTCTGGCAGTAAAACTAGCAAAGTTTCATATTTACTCAGTATTAAAAGTAAATCCGGCAATACCACGGTTGAATTGCGCCAACGTTCAAGCAACAAAATTGATGAGCAGGTCGCAAAAAAAGTTCTCACACGTATTCAGGCACACATTAGCTAGGAGAGCATTAACTTGCAATTTGCAGTTCTGGGCAGTGGTAGTCGAGGCAATGCAATGCTGGTTGAAAGTAATGATACCTGTGTCATGGTTGACTGTGGTTTCTCAGTAAAAGAAACAGAGAAACGCCTGGCAATATTACAACGTGAGCCCGATGAGATTGATGCCATACTGGTAACGCACGAACATAGCGATCACATTAAAGGTGTTGGTGCTTTTTCAAGACGATATAAAACACCCGTATTCACGACGCGCGGAACAGGACGTAGCCAGTCACTTGGAGAATTACCTGACTGGCAACGCATAATTCCCGAACAGGATATCGCATTTAATGATTTACACATCATGTCATATCCCGTTCCACATGATGCCCGAGAGCCTTGCCAATTTATTTTTTCAAACGGTGACCGTCGATTTGGACTTTTAACCGATACAGGCAGTTCGACTACGCATATAGAACAATTGATGTCAGGTTGTCATGCCATGATGCTCGAATGTAATCATGATTTAGATATGTTGGCGGAGAGCAGTTATCCAGCTTCATTAAAACAACGCATAAGCGGTCAGTTTGGACATTTGAGCAATGAACAGGCTGCGGATTTTTTACGTGCCATCGATACAGAGAAACTGGAACAGCTTGTCGTCGCACATATTAGCGAGCAAAATAATACACCTACTCTGGTTAAACAGTCAGTATGTGAAGCGCTTGAGTGTGAGTCTGACTGGATCGAGCTGGCGGATCAGGATCAACCACTAAACTGGCGAACAGTTTAATTTTTAACAGGTTAGAGAGATGGAAAAACAACGCGAATTAATTACCGGCAAGGCAAAAACGGTCTATGCAACTGATGATCCAGATAAACTGATTATCCTGTTCCGAAACGACACATCTGCATTTGATGGAGAAAAGCTTGAACAGCTTGATCGCAAAGGCATGGTCAATAATCGATTTAATGCATTTATTATGCAAAAGCTGGAGCAAGCCGGTATTCCGACTCATTTTGAGAAGTTACTGGCGGATGATGAGGTGTTGGTGAAAAATCTGGATATGATTCCAGTCGAATGCGTTATTCGTAATATTGCCTCAGGCAGCATTGTTCGTCGTCTTGGTGTTGAGGATGGCATAGAACTCAATCCGCCTACCTTTGAATTTTTTCTTAAAAACGATGCACTGCATGACCCAATGATCAATGATTATCATATTTACTCTTTCAAATGGGCAACCGAGCAGGAAGTGGCGGATATGAAAGAGCTGACATTTAAAGTTAATCAGGTGCTCACAAAACTATTTGCCGATGCCGGTCTGTTGTTGGTGGACTATAAGCTTGAGTTTGGCCGTTACAAAGGCAAAGTTGTATTGGGCGATGAATTTAGCCCAGATGGCTGCCGTCTCTGGGACGCCAAAACTAGGGAAAAACTGGACAAAGATCGCTTCCGCCAGGGGCTGGGTGGTGTAGTAGAGGCCTATGAGGAAGTTGCCAGCCGCTTAGGTGTCGATCTAAATTAAGATAATATTAGTCATTAAATATTTTAATGGAAAAGGGTGTTTATACCCTTTTTTAATGCCTCAATTTTGACTGGGTAAGCATATTAGTGAAATCAGCATATTAAAGGAATAAGGTAGATCGACGATATATAGATCTCAGGGGTTATTTGTGGGTTTTGAGGGTGCCTGAGATGAAAAAGCTGCTAGGTATCAATTTTCTGAAGTTGTTTTCACGTTTTAAAGTGAGTCATAAAGTCTGGCTGACTACAGGCGTGTTATTTTTGTTGCTCGGTGTCATATCCTTGTTCGCCGTTACAAGCTTGCTGGTAGCACAAAAAAGGGTGACTTTTGTGGTTGAAGAAAGTCAGCCCCTTGTTCTCACATCTCTGGATTTGGCTGATACGCTTGGCAATGCAAGCGCGGCAATGGGTTTTTATTTGTTAAGTGCGTCTGAGCAGGATAAAACGGCCTATGTTAATGCGCTATCAAGGTTAGATGAGATCCTTGCACAACTCAGAGAGATGGAAGCGGTAAAAGATAGCAGGGAGACGCGGGAGCTGGTCGAGTCCATTGCAGGAGATATTGCTAAATATCAGTCTTATCGAGATCAAATGCTGGAACTTGCGGTTAACTTTGCCAAAAATCAGCCGGGCATCAGTATCTCAGCAGAGAAAATGAATCCCATGGCGTTAACAATTCAACAAAACCTGGCCACTATGCTGTCGACTGAGGCAAGTGAGAAACCAACAGTTCAAAGACGAAAACTGTTTTTCGAGTTGGCCAAGTTACGTCAAAACTGGATGAATTTGCTTATTGCAAATCGCGCCTATATGGCATTTAGAGATAATAATCAGAAATCGAACATTGAACTATATCAAAATGGTTTTTCGGAACAATTAAAAAAAGTCGCTGCCTATGGTGATGTCCTAACCTTTGAGCAAGCCGATGCAGTGGATCAACTTACCACTATTACAAAGGAATGGTTTGTTTTGTTAAAAGGTATGGTTGAAGTACATGGCAGCGATAAATGGCGGACAGACTCCTACCTGATTCGTACAGAGCTTGGCCCACTTGTGAAAAGCGTTACCGAGAAAATTAATCAACTTGTCGAACAGCAAAAATCACTAACACAACAAACCAGTCAGGATGTGCTTGATCAGGTCAGCGGGACACGCAATGTTTTAATTATTCTATTGGTTATTGGTATCACCATTGGTATTGCTTCATCATGGTTTATGGTGCGTGTAATTACTGGTCCGCTTGATGATACAGTTGATGCCTTGAATGATATTGCTGAAGGTGAAGGGGATCTAACACGTAGGTTAAAAACGCGTGGTAATGATGAAATTGCCATGGTCGGGAATGGTTTTAACAAATTTGTAACACGTATTCACGACACCATGAAAACCGTCTCGGGTGCGACAGCGCAACTGGCCGCTGCATCAGAAGAAATGACCATGGTAACCAGTGAAACAAGCAAAGGAGTACTACAGCAAAAGTCTGAAACAGAACTGGTTGCAACCTCAATTACTGAAATGGCAAGTACAGCTCAGGAAATGGCACGTAATGCTGAATTAGCAGCAGAAGGTACACGTGAAGCCGATGAAAAGGCCAGTGAAGGTAAACAGATTGTCGCGAGCAGTAAAGAAGTTATTAGTTCACTGGCTAATGAAGTAGAACGCGCAGCAAACGTGATTAAAAACCTTGAATCAAATAGTCAACAAATTGGCACTATTGCAGAAGTGATTCGTGATATTGCAGAACAAACGAACTTATTGGCCTTAAATGCCGCCATTGAAGCCGCCCGGGCCGGTGAGCAGGGACGCGGTTTTGCTGTTGTTGCCGATGAGGTGCGTAACCTTGCCAGTCGTACTCAGCAATCGACGCAGGAAATTGAAGTCATGATTGCGGAATTACAAACTGGTACAAAAGAGGCGGCTGGAGTGATGGAGGAAAGCCGGGGTAAGGCACAGGCCAGCGTTGATCAGGCAAGCCAGGCTGCTGCAGCACTGGAAAGTATTACGACATCAGTGAATGAAGTCATGAATATGAATGTTCAAATTGCTGAAGCTGCGCTACAACAGGGTAGTGTCTCAGAAGAAATCAGTAAGAATATCAATACAATCACCAGTATTGCAGACACTACAAATGAAGGAACCATGCAAATGTCGAAGGCGAGTGAAGAACTGGCTAGTCTTGCGACAGATCTGCAGATACTGGTAAATCAGTTCAAGGTTTAGATCTGTTTCAAAATTTATTCACAGATTCAGTTTAAAACTGTGATTAATACACAAAATACACAAATTCCTGAAAAATAAAGTTTAGACTCTTTGATTTTTAAGATAGAATCAGCCTCAATGTTTGAGCTTGAATCTTAATGGTTATATGAGTCCTAAAGACTATAACGCAGAATCTATCGAAGTACTCAAGGGTCTGGAACCGGTACGCAAGCGACCGGGGATGTATACCCAGACTGAACGCCCTAACCATCTTGCCCAGGAAGTCATTGATAATAGTATCGATGAAGCCATCGCTGGCCATGCAAAAACTCTGCAGGTGTCTTTATTCAAAGATGGCTCGTTACAGGTTTCTGATGACGGTCGTGGTATGCCTGTTGATAAACATAAAGGTGAGAAAGTCTCCGGTGTCGAAGTTATTCTGACCCGCCTCCATGCAGGCGGAAAATTCTCGAATAAAAATTATCAGTTCTCAGGTGGTTTGCATGGTGTTGGCGTCTCTGTTGTTAATGCCCTGTCAAAGCATCTCGAGGTCTGGATTAAGCGTGACGGCAAAGAATATAACATGGCCTTTGCTAATGGTAAAGCCGTATCAAAGCTTGAAGTCATTGGTAAAGTCGGACAACGCAATACGGGGACTACGGTTCGGTTCTGGCCCGATAAAAAATATTTCGATTCAGTAAAATTCTCTGTTTCCCGATTAAAACATGTGCTTCGTGCAAAAGCAGTGTTATGTCCGGGGCTTGCGGTAAGTTTCTATGATGAAAATACGGATGAAACTTCTGAGTGGTATTACGAAGATGGCTTAAAAGATTATTTACTCTCCACTTTGCAGGATGCAGAAATGATTCCTGCGGAAGCCTTTATAGGGAATATGACGGGTAATGATGAAGCCGTCGACTGGGCGCTGGCCTGGGTACTTGATTCACAGGAAACTATTTCTGAAAGTTATGTGAATCTGATTCCCACTGTACAGGGAGGAACACATGTAAATGGATTACGCACAGGGTTAACTGAGGCTGTTAGAGAGTTTTGTGAATTCCGAAATCTGGTTCCACGCGGTGTCAAGATTAGT
Organism: Gammaproteobacteria bacterium; assembly: GCA_029882235.1. Lineage (GTDB taxonomy): Bacteria > Pseudomonadota > Gammaproteobacteria > UBA6429 > Thiohalophilaceae > JAOULB01. Next base: position 5,178 of record JAOULB010000084.1, read on the forward strand.
CCAGACGATGTGTGGGACAAGGTTAATTATATTCTGTCGATTAAGATTACCGATCCACAGTTTAGTGGGCAAACTAAAGAACGACTATCCTCACGTGAATCTGCGGCATTTGTTTCCGGTGTGATTAAGGATGCCTTTGGACTCTGGTTAAACCAGCATATTGAAGCGGCGGAACGAATTGCAGAGTTGGTAATCAGTAGTGCACAAAGTCGCCTGAAGGCGGGCAAAAAAGTTATTCGCAAGAAAATTACTCAGGGGCCCGCTTTACCCGGTAAATTAGCAGATTGTTCCTCACAGGATCTGGATGAAACAGAACTGTTTTTAGTTGAAGGGGATTCTGCGGGTGGCTCTGCCAAGCAGGCGCGAGATCGTCGTTTTCAGGCGATCATGCCATTACGTGGAAAGATATTAAATACCTGGGAAGTTGATGCCGCTGAAGTCCTGGGTTCGCAGGAGGTGCATGATATATCTGTAGCTATCGGTGTTGATCCCGGTTCACCTGATATATCCAGTTTACGTTATGGCAAAGTTATTATACTTGCCGATGCGGACTCAGATGGTGCCCACATTGCAACACTATTGGCCGCCTTGTTTCTTCGTCATTACTGGCCGCTTGTTGATGCTGGCCATGTTTATGTCGCCATGCCTCCTTTGTATCGTATCGATGTAGGTAAAGACGTGTTCTATGCCACGGATGATGCAGAACGTCAGGGGATCCTTGACAGAATTGAAGCAGAGAAGAAAAAAGGTAAGGTTATGGTGACTCGATTTAAAGGTCTTGGGGAAATGAATCCCTTACAGCTTCGTGATACAACTATGGATCCAGATACACGACGGCTTGCCAGGCTTACTATTAAAGCTGGTGATGGTACACAACAACTCATGGATATGTTGTTAGCAAAGAAACGTTCGGCTGATCGAAAAAGCTGGCTGGAACAACACGGCAATCTTGCTCAGGTATAAATTGATAAAAATACATCATGGCATCCACAACAGACGACATCGAAGACAATATTGAACATCTGCCGTTAAAAGATTTTACGGAAAAATCCTATCTGGATTATTCCATGTATGTCATTCTTGATCGTGCCCTGCCAAATATTGGTGATGGTCTAAAACCAGTACAGCGACGTATTGTCTATGCCATGTCAGAGCTGGGTTTAAAGGCCGGCGCTAAATTTAAAAAATCGGCCCGTACCGTGGGTGATGTGCTCGGTAAATTCCACCCGCATGGTGATAGCGCCTGTTATGAAGCCATGGTGCTAATGGCTCAGCCTTTTTCCTATCGTTATCCCTTGCTTGAAGGTCAGGGTAACTGGGGTTCACCCGATGATCCCAAATCCTTTGCTGCGATGCGTTATACAGAATCGCGTTTATCCGGGTTTGCTGATTTGCTTTTATCTGAGTTGGGGCAGGGCACGGTCGACTGGCAACCAAACTTTGATGGCACATTAAATGAACCACGCTTATTGCCCGCACGCGTACCGAATGTATTATTAAATGGCACAACCGGCATCGCGGTTGGTATGGCGACAGATATTCCACCACATAATTTAACAGAAATCTGCAAGGCAACTATTCACCTATTACAGAATCCAAAGGCAAGTAGTAAAGAGTTATGTCGGTTTGTCAAAGGGCCCGATTATCCGACCGATGCAGAAATTATTACCCCGGTCGCGGATATTAAAAAAATGTATCACACTGGGCATGGCAGCATTCGTATGCGTGCACGCTATGAAACGGAAGCAGGTGATATCATCATCACTGCATTGCCCCACCAAACCTCTCCGGCAAAAATTCTTGAACAAATTGCCTCGCAAATGCAGGCGAAAAAATTACCGATGGTTGTCGATCTTCGTGATGAGTCTGATCATGAAAATCCAACCCGACTGGTTATTGTGCCGAAATCGAATCGGATTAATGTCGAAGAGTTAATGGCACACCTGTTTGCGACGACCGATCTTGAAAAAACTTATCGAGTCAATATGAATGTAATCGGCATGGATGGTCGTCCAGCCGTGCACCCACTTGCAGATATGTTAAGCGGCTGGTTGCAATACCGAACCGAAACAGTTCGACGCCGGCTAGAGTTCAGGTTAGAAAAGGTTACCCGGCGATTACATATTCTTGATGGCTTATTAAAGGCATTTCTTAATATTGATGAAGTCATCAAGATTATTAGAACAAATGATAAGCCCAAGCCTGTCTTGATGAAGCGCTTCAAGTTATCCGATACCCAGGCCGAAGCCATTCTGGAATTAAAATTACGTCATCTGGCCAAGTTAGAAGAAATGGCCATCAAATCAGAAAAGAAAGAGCTTGCAGAAGAACGTGATACGCTGGAAAAAATTCTTGGCTCAAAGGCAAGAATGAAAACACTAATCAAGAATGAACTGGAAGAAATTATTGATGAGTTTGGCGATAAGCGCCGTTCGCCCATTGTCGCGCGTGATGCCGCACAGGCAATGGATGAAACTGCATTAATAAGCAGTGAACCCATCACGATTATTGTTTCAGATAAAGGTTGGGTTCGTGCTGCAAAAGGTCACGAAGTTGTCCCCTGGGAGCTCAATTACAAGTCCGGTGACAAATATCTGGACAGTGCGCAATGCAAGAGTAACCAGCTGGCTATATTTATTGACTCTACAGGTCGTTGTTACGCATTGCCAAGTCATACCTTGCCGTCTGCACGTGGACAGGGTGAACCTCTAACGGGACGACTTAA
>JAOULB010000426.1 GCA_029882235.1 Gammaproteobacteria bacterium
TGGCATTAATACTCTTGCAGTTCTCGGCACGAATAATTCCATAATGTTAATTGTGAAAATGAATAAGCAATATGTTTATGACAAACATATCTTGAAACGTTCAAGGATTAATATTTGTTTAGCTGTGTTTTGATAAATCAATCACAGAGAAAGCATGTAGATCTGTCCCGCAATCTTATTTGCTCGATCACTTTTTTGTCTTCAGTAAAATCATTTGCGTAAGTGAATTTACACACCTGTTAAATATGGGTGTGGTGATTTTAACTCATGTAATGATATTTGGAGGAAGTTATGTATCAGGAACAACCCGCAGAAAATGTGATCTGGCAACAACATATTGTTTCCAGAAAACATCGTGAAGAACAGACTAAACAGCCCGCACGAATCAGACATCACAAAGGCGCAGTGATCTGGCTGACGGGTTTGTCTGGTTCTGGCAAGTCAACCATTGCCTGCGCCTTAGAGCATAAGTTGCATAAAAATGGTTATCGAACATTTATTCTTGATGGTGACAATGTTCGTCATGGTCTAAGTCGTGACCTTGGTTTTTCTATTGATGATCGTGCAGAAAATATTCGTCGTATTGGTGAAGTGGCACGTTTGTTTGTTGAAGCCGGCGTTCTGACTATAACCGCATTCATCTCACCATTGCGTTCAGAGCGTGATCAAATCAGGCAGCTTTTCAAACAAAATGATTTTTTTGAAATTTATTGCCAGTGTCCTATCGAAACCTGTGAACAGCGTGACGTAAAGGGTCTGTATAAAAAAGCACGTGCCGGTAAGATACCGCAGTTCACCGGTATTAACTCGCCCTATGAACCACCCGCAAATCCAGAGTTGCTGATTAACACTATGCAGGATGAAGTACCGCAAAGTGTTGCTCGCATTGAAACTCTATTGAAACAACAAAACATTATTAACTAGGAAGGAGAATATTATGCCAGTACAAATGATTGGAACAAGACGATCAGGTTCAAACTTGTTACGCGTTATGATCGGGAAGCTTGCCGGAATGTATGCGCCGCAATCGACGCATATGCTGGAGTATTTTATGCCATTAGTGCCATTTTATGGTGATCTGAATGATGGACATAATTTTTACCAGTTAGCCGATGACGTGTGTCGTTGCGTTGAGTTAAATCCTGTGGAATGGTCCGGTGTTGTGCTTGATCGTAATGAGATAATTAAAAGCTGTAAAGATCATTCCTTGCTTTCGATATTTGCAGAAATTTATTCCAGTGCAGCAAAGCAAAGCGACTGTGATACTGACTGGATGTGCAAATGTCTGGGATATATTAATTACTTTTCTGAGTTTGAAGAATACTTCAACCAGGAAGTGAAATATCTCTATATTCACCGCGATGGTCGTGATGTGGGTTTATCATTTGGCAAGGCCATGGCGGGTCAGAAGCATCTGTATCTGGTGGCAAAGGAATGGCAGCAGACGCAGGAGTTGGCACTGGCCCTTAAACAGAAGTTACCCGCAGATCGTTTTCATCAGGTTTCGTATGAAGAACTCCTGGCTGAACCTGAAAAAATCTGTCGCCAGGTCGCAGAGTTTATTGGTATCCCCTATACCGAAGAAATGTTGAATTATCATAAAAGTCGATCGGCAAAATTATCGGCATCAGCAAGCAAACTCTGGGGCAACATCACCAAGCCGATTATTGTTAATAACTCGAAAAAGTTTCTTGCAGAGACCTTTACCGATGAGCTAAAAATGTTTGAACTGCTTGCGGGTGAGACACTGGAAAAACTGGGCTATGAACGTCATTACACTCAATCTGGTGAATCAATTGCGCTGAATGAGCAACAACTCCAGGAAATTGAACTGATCAATCAGTTTAGGAAAAATATTGTGATTGAAAATGCAAGCCTCGAAGATGTGTTACGACGCGAACGACAAAAAGAGTTTGTTGATAGTGTTAAACAACGTCTTGGTGCAGAAGAAGTAAGTTACCACGGTAAT
>JAOULB010000427.1 GCA_029882235.1 Gammaproteobacteria bacterium
CAGGTATCTCTCTATTTCCAGAGCGCCATGAAACACGCCTAAAATAACAACATCATTACTGGCGTTGACTAAGTAAGTAATTCGGTAATGTCCGTAGAGAAGTATGCGGATTTCTTCTTCTACTTCGTGTTCGTAGATATAGCCAACATTGGGGTGTTTAAGTAGTATTTGAGCTTTACTGTAAATTCCATTTACAACTTTTGCTGCTGCGTCCGGGTTATCTTCTGATATATAGTCAAAGATAAATCTTAACCATCTTTCAGCTTCGCTCGTCCATATTATTTTTGCCATTCCTTGATGTTTTTCTCCATCTCTTCATTAGACAAAATATTTCCATTTTTAGCGTCTGAAATACCTTCATTAACCATTCGCTTAAATGCCAGCTCACGCAGAATATCATCATAGCTGCTATCTTCTGGCTGGCTCTCAAGCACTTGTTTAATCTGATCTTTTGCAGTGGACATACATCACCATTTATAGATTCACAGGCTAATTATAGTACTTTTTGGAATGCATAGGAATGCAACATTACACATGAATCATCGAACAGTAACTCCTTTGTCATTCCAGGCAAGCGGGACGCGTGACCGGGAATATAATCACATGACCACAAAACATAAATCAAATACCCATCCAAGTCATCGGGCAATACCCTATTTATATAGATAACCAGCTGTTTCAATCATAGAATCATAATTATGAAACACGCACTCAATAAACTCCCACTCACCAACACCTTTGCCAAACTGGGCGAAACCTTTTTCTCGCGCGTCAAACCGGAACCGTTTATATCCCAACCCGAGATCGTGCACTTCAATACCCATGTGGCTGAACTACTGGATCTGGATCCAGATACCGACCCACAGCAACTGGCTGATATCCTTTCCGGTAAACTGCCGCTCGGAAAAGACGATCCCATTGCCATGCTCTATGCCGGTCACCAGTTCGGCCACTATGTACCGCAACTCGGTGATGGCCGTGCATTGATGCTGGGTGAAACAACAAACACGCGCGGCGAGAAATGGGAGATCCAGTTAAAAGGCAGTGGCAAGACACCCTACTCGCGCATGGGCGATGGCCGCGCGGTATTGCGTTCCACCATTCGTGAATATCTATGCAGTGAAGCCATGCATGGACTCGGCATCCCGACCACACGCGCACTGTGTCTCATCGGCAGTAAAGATGAAGTCTATCGCGAACAAATAGAAACCGGTGCGCTATTGTTACGCATGTCACCCAGTCACGTTCGCTTTGGTTCGTTCGAATACATGTATTACAACCAACACTTCGATGAACTTAAACAACTGGCGGATCATGTCATTGAACAGCATTACGCTAATTTCAAGGATCATGCAGAACCTTATCTTGCACTACTCAATCAGGTGATTAAGTCTACCGCTGAACTGATTGCACAATGGCAATCGGTGGGTTTTGCCCATGGCGTGATGAACACCGATAATATGTCGATACTCGGTTTAACTCTGGACTACGGTCCTTATGGATTTCTTGATCAATACAATCGGGATTTTATTTGCAATCACTCAGATTACCAAAGCCGATATGCTTTCGATAAACAACCTGAGATAGGCCTGTTTAATGTTAGCTGTCTGGCTCAGGCAGTTTTACCATTGCTTGATGACGACTCAGGTAGTGCTGTTAAAAAAGCGCAGGCTGAGTTAGAAAAATATCAACAATATTATGTAGACAGCTATTCCAGTTTAATGCGCAAAAAACTGGGTTTGCATGAAGATAAAAAAGAAGACCGGTATTTATGTTCAGAATTGCTCGACCTCATGCACGACAATCAAGTTGACTACACGATTCTGTTCCGTCAACTTTCGCAAGTACCGGATAAAGAATACGAAAATAAACTACGTGACTTATTTATAAATCGTGAAGCCTGTGATTTATGGATGCAAAAATATAAACAACGTATCGCGACTGAAAACATTAATGCCATTGAACGTA
>JAOULB010000428.1 GCA_029882235.1 Gammaproteobacteria bacterium
ATCGTCGCCTGGATTACCATCCGCATGTTCACGTGGTGATGCCGGCTACGGCGATAGACCCACACAACTGAAGTTTCACTGTTTTGAGCTGAGCCTCAAATTTTTGTCCTAAGCAACCATGCGCAATAAAGCGCTGATAAAAGAATTTTGTGCAAGATTGACTGGTCTGGGGAAAACGGCAGCAAAATTCTTATCGAGTGCGGTCTGAGTAATCAGTTTTCTGACATCGGAAAAGGCGAAGTGTGCTCGATTGTTAACAGCGTAACAACGTTGCGGCGTATGATCAAGGTGATCGGCGTATATCCAAGTTACGGTTGCTGCCATCATGCAGAAGTTGAGATGGTTGGTAACGGCATGATAGTTTCTGGTTTGGCTTTTTGAGCTACCTATCTCCTGTTTAACTTCTTTGAAGCCGGCTTCAATTTTCCAGCGTGCGCCATAGTACTCGATGATCTGCTCGACGGTGAGATCGAGGTCGGTTGTGAAGAGTGCGACCCACTGTGATCTTCGATAGACCCAGACGACGCGCACGGTACATTTGAGTGTTTTTAACATCATGATGTTGTCAAAAGCCACAACATCGCGTTGTTTGCCGTAGAGGTTAACCGAATAGGTGGCGGCGTGTTTCTGGAACTCACTGGCTAGTGACGTAGCATTGCCCATCTTATCGCCATACTTTTTGGATCGACCGAGCTGATGTTTCCGGCGCTTGGGTGGTGGTGCGAACAATGTGGTGTTGACGCGCAATCTAGAAAGAATATGCGTGTGCTGTCCAACGACTTTATGCATTGGCTTGAACAGACCATTGTTACCAAACCAGCTATCGGTAACAACCAATAAGGGCGCATCATGGAAAGCTGCCGAGATTTTTGACAACATTTCAACGGCTTGCGCATGCTTTGTTTGAAAGGATGGCGCTTTGCCATTGATCTTAATCTTTCCTGCGTCAATCGTTTTCTTCATATGATAGAAACGAAACGCCAGCGGCAGGCAAGCCCAGCGCCCTTTGACGATTTTTAACAAACCAATGGAGACAACATTTTGTGCCCAGGGATATTCCGATTGGTTGGTCTTAGCAGCATGATCAAAGAAAGATGCGCAACCGAAAATCTTTTTTCCAGTCTTGGGATTGATGTAGTCATCCAAGGCCAATAACAAGCGTCCTGCTGTCATTGGGCTGGGTATCAGAGACCACAACGTCGTCCAAAGACGTGACCAAGGTAATTTTGATGAGGCCATGAAGATGTAAAAACGACGCTGACTAAGCGACAATCCAAACAATGTCTGCAAGCATCGCAATAGATTAGCGCTGCGTGAAGAAGTGAAATGGGTAATAACAGCCAGGAGCGTATAAACAAACCAGACACCTCGTTCATCGCCTTTACAACGATGTTTAAATTCCTGCTGGAGCGGGGAGAGAATATTGCGTAAAATGAACATGCGGCTGTGCTCTTTTTGTTTGTGGTTTCAATTACTTAACAGCTGAAATTATAACAAAAAACACGTGTCGCTTCAATCATATATTGCTGTATTTAAAGGATAAATTTCGATTTTACCCTGCCAGCGACAAGGTTAATATCGGCGCTATCTAGCCGCCCTAAAATAAAGCGTCGCTTAACCTTCAATATTACAAAACTGGACGATCTATACTGAAAAAAGAGTGAAACTTCAGTTTGTAACAACACGTCTTCGTAATTCGTGGCCTCTCTTCACACGGTACTGCCAAGGAGGCTGTATCTGAGCGACAATAGCGGAATGAAAATTCAGCGGGTATTGTCAACTTCACGTTAAATCGGTCAAACTATAGGTATGAAAGATACCAAGCAATTATATCGTGGATATAGATTCCATCCGGCAATTATCAGTCACGCCGTCTGGCTGTATCATCGCTTTACTCTGAGTTTTCGCGACGTGGAAGACCTTCTGGCCGAGCGTGGGATTATCGTCTCGTATGAATCCATAAGGC
>JAOULB010000429.1 GCA_029882235.1 Gammaproteobacteria bacterium
CTTTTAGGAACATGTTTTCCAGCGCATCATCAAGATTGGCAGAAAACTTAAGTGGATTGTTTTCAATAGGTTGAATGGTAGTAACATTCATACGAAATTCGTTTTTGATGCTGTTTCTTGATGACAACACCTGCATCATACCCACCATGGATTCGCGAATGATAGCGCCTGCAATCTGGCTGATTTCAGCGACCTTCTTCTTACTCAATTTACGATCAGCCAGGCCCATTGCTTCTATTAATATATGATCCATCGCCGTTACAGAATGTGCGCCAGGCTGCTTTAAGCGTACTATTTCTTCCTGCAACTTCAGATTCTGTTTTTCCAGGGTGTATTTTTCACTTTCAAGTCGGTTAATCTGCTCTGCAACATCTTCGAGCGCATACTCCATACTTTGCGAATTTTCTACCTGATCGGCAATATCATTGATAAAGCTCGATGGCCCTGCCTGTGGTGCTGGTGCAGGTCGACTCGGTTTCGGTTTCTGTACAGGTGCTGCAACAGGGGCCATATTCGCAACAGCGCCAGGCGCTGTAACATCATCATCCCAGTTTTCAGGAATTCCCCCTGATTCTACTGTAGCCGTTGGCCAATCGACCGCTTCATGCATAAAACTGGCTTGATCTGAATGTGTATCTTCAGGAAATGCAGGTGTATATTGGTTATTAGAGCCAAATGATTGCCCGGCCTTATCAAGTGCAGCCAGAGGATCGGTTTCTTCAATCGCCCCCATACTAAGTGGATCAGATGAAGGAACATGTCCCCCCATTGGCGAAGCAAAAGGATCGGCGATGGAGTCGGTTGCAAACGGGTCTGCGGATGTCGCAAAGGGATCGGCGCCAAAATCCTGACCGAATGGGTCTGCACCCATGCCCCCTGCACCAAAAAGATTGACCTGAAACTCATAATCACCCAGTGAAAAGCGGTCACCGTCATTAAATGGCATACGATTACCTTTACCAATAGGCTCACCAGAACCATTCATAAAGGTTCCATTGGTACTCAAATCAACGAGAAAGTATTGGCCGTTATCAAAAACGACTTCACTATGACTACCGGATATAAAACGCTCTGGGTCTTCAAGCACCCATTGATTATCTGGCGCACGTCCCAGAGTGCCGCCATGTTCTGAAAAGGTATGCGATGCCTTGGTATTCGCTACCCCATCTGGAAATTTTACTATTGTTATGACAAGTGACATACCAATATCATCCTGATAATTGTTCCAACGCCCAATGAAATCACATTAGACTTATTTAATCTACAAACGAATGAATTGACCATTCTGAATTAGTTTTTGATAACACACCCAACAAAGGTTTACTTCCTTACATCTGGTTTAGACCAAATAAAAATTAAGAATCAGTCTAAATCAGTACTCCGTATTTATTTTCGCTATTTTGTTTATTTATTAAACAAAATACAACTCCAAATTAAAACTTAAAACCAACAATTGTGCTGGCAAACAATTTATTTAATCTATTTAATAGATACAAATTATTTAATCACAGACAATACTACTGATTCACGAACTATTCCACATTTTTTTTATAGAAATTATCCTTATGCTCTTTACAACATAACGGCGATGCCTTATAAAAGCGGTTAAATAGTAATCGATGTTTTGTATAAGACGGAGGTAGGAACATAAGGAAGTACTAATATAAACAAGGTCGATTTACAACATTCTATCTGTTTAGACCATGTTTAATCATACAACCCTGTTCTAACCACTGACACAGAATGTTTTACAAGTAATAATTTTCTAAGGGAGAGGAAAACATGCCATCACCAGCGATCGTTGATATCGATTCCATAGTGGCACCGATTGATGAAGAAACCCTCGTCGGCACTGACATACGAGAAGATACTTCACCAACATCTATTTACGCCAAGATTAAAGATGCAAGAAATACAGCTCGTGCTGCTGAAAGACACAGCATGTTTGATGGTGGCAGCAG
>JAOULB010000430.1 GCA_029882235.1 Gammaproteobacteria bacterium
GCAGCAACGCCTGCAGTTAAGACCATGGACAGCGCCCTGACTCAGGCAGTTATTAAACAGGGTAAACAGAAAAACTATCAATTCACAAACTAGTCGTTTCGATTGCTCTCCAGTTTGCCCTCTTCTCTATGAAGGGGGCTTTTTTTATTGCTTTGAATGACTCGTAGTATCCATTACTACAGGATCAATATTTGTTGCCTGAGAGAGTGACTTCCGAGCCTGTTGACTACCCGTATCCTGCCATAGTTCATATGCATCAATTGGATCAAGCAAGGGCATTTCGGTGTTCATAGCACGCATCGCCTGTAACACATCCATCATAGTGACAAAGCCATGCGCTAACTGGGTAAACATTTCACTGAGAGAGGCGCGTTGCTCGCTGGCGAGCGTTTGATAGGCGCTACGGCCCAGGTCGACAAAATAACTGATCTTGACTCGGCGACGTTGTGCGCGTTGCGGAAATAAACCAGAAAACAACAGACACTTATCGCCCACATCACGCATGATGTCCTGACGTGCCTGTCCATGCTGATGCGCACCATGTAAAAATTCCAGCGCCAGGATGCTGCTCGCCATATCCGGGCGATTGGTAAAGCGCATTAGTAGAAACACCAGATAACTCTCCAGTGACTCACCAAGCTGGGTACCCGCCGCGGTTTCTGCGTCGATGACCAGCTCATGCCATTGCGCCGTCTGACTACCGGCCGATAGGGAAGTACTCATACACGACTCCTTCTCCTTGTGCCTGTTAAATACATCGTCTTGGCCGGGCAGTCACTTTAATTAAAATACCCGGTTACGATAAAATCACAGCAGGAATCGTGCCTGAATAACTAGCCTTTCCCCATAAAGGCAATGGAATAGACGCTAAGGAATAACGATGCTAGTCCTACTGTCATCTCGATAAGTGGAATCACATTCTCCTGATTGAAGAGACTCTGGACTATTGATGGCTCCCTGCGTGAATTTGCTACACGTGGACTGCCGGAACGGCCCCGATTTCGACGGCGCTTTTTACGATCCTTGATAAGCAACTGAATACGATCAATAAACCGCTCAACCGGTCCTCGCGAATATGGCAGGTGGGCACAACCGGCGACAACGGCGAATAAAAACAAACCATTTACAAACGTCGGTGCCTGTGCCCAAAAATAGAACTTATACAGATAAAAAAGGCACCATGCCGATACCAGCGAAGCACTCAGAACTATGATCAGTGGATTTTCAGTGCCCATTACACGCAATAACATGCCAAGCAAAATCGGCAGGATTAGCAGGATCACTGCCCAGTGAATGTAGGAACCAGCAAGTTTATATATGAACAAGGTGTGCTGGAAAAGCGCCGTTAAACCAACCATCAGCAGAACAAAAACCAAAAACGGCAGGATCATTGTCCTGAACATATCTGAAGTAAACATGGAAACTCCGATCATAATTATTGTTGATATTTTTGTAGTTATTTCACTACATATCGGGAGACAACATCCTTGAGCTAAATGCTACCATTTTTTTATGCCTTTACAATCGAAATCTGAAACAGACTAGTCAACACCTGTTTTAAGCCTTTGTTTTTTATTAATTAAGACTGACGCAACTGCAGCATCTGTTTATAATGACTGACTTTTCAGAGCAGAAAATTTCAACAAGTGGGGACATCGCATTTGTCGCAGAAGAAAAAATCCTTACCGGGCGATACCTTTCAGGGCCTGATCCTGGCACTCCAGCAATACTGGGCCGAACAGGGCTGTGTGTTATTACAACCCTATGATATGGAAATGGGTGCCGGTACTTTCCATTCGGCCACCTTTCTGCGTGCGATCGGTCCGGAGCCCTGGCGTACGGCCTATGTCCAGCCATCAAGACGCCCTACAGATGGTCGTTATGGTGAAAACCCAAACCGCCTGCAGCATTATTATCAGTTTCAGGTCGCCCTCAAGCCATCACCATTAAATATTCAGG
>JAOULB010000085.1 GCA_029882235.1 Gammaproteobacteria bacterium
CCAGAAACATCTGCAATTGAACATAGAGGCCTATGTCGTTCATGTGATGATTGTGTTCTCGCTGCTGGCTATGCTGTTCTTACTTCGGTTAATCAAATCAATTTCAAATAACTATATCTATTATTCCAAACACAGCCATGTACCACTGGTTGAAGTGATGGTGGGCAAACCGAATAAAGAGGAATTCCAGTCCTTTATTACCCGACTTGAAAACCGTATAAAGGAACTTAACGAATTCATGGAACTATCGCTCGATAAGCAGGCTGCAGGCGAATTAAAGACAGTGCGTCGATTAACAGAAGAAGGTGTGCTGGATTCTAAATACTATGAGTCTGCCAAGAAACGCTTGCTCAGGCTGATTGATCAAAATTATAAAAATAAATAGTTTTTATGGCGAATATGCTATGCTTAAGCTATGCGCAGACAAACCTACTATCGAGTTTGCTGTTCACTCGTAACAGTGGCTTTCCTTTATAGTGCGCCAGACAATTCTCTGGCACAGGATTCTGTCTATCCCCTGATCACATCTCTTAATCTAAAACTTGCTGATACCTCAAAACGTCTACAGGCCATAGAGATGGGTAAGGAGCGTGCATTGTTATGTGGCTATTGTCATGGTAAGGATGGTAATAGCGTTAAAGACGATGTACCAAACCTCGCACAGCAAAATCCTGCTTATTTACTGATCCAGATCAACAAGTTCGCTACTGGTGAACGTAAAGACTATGTAATGAATTCACTGGCTAGTAAGTTTACTGATGATGAACAAATTAGCCTGGCGATTTATTATGCCAGACAAAAACTCAAACTTGCGACTGTTGATCAAACAAGTGCCCGTCTTGGTCAGTCAATCTATCGTGCAAAGTGTGTGAGCTGTCATGGTGAGAATGGTTATGGCAAGGAAAATTTTGCCCGTCTGGCTGGACAGAAATCTAGCTATACCATAAAGACATTGCAAGGTTTTCGCGCCAACACGCATAAACAGCCCGGGGTAAGTGGGTCAAAGCGTAGCAGTCCATTGATGGAGATGATTGTAAAGGATATGAGCGACCAGGATATCAAGCATCTTGCCGCCTATGTTGCACAATTGCGCTAGGTGCTATAACAGTCCAAGTGGATTATTTTTGTCGATGTCCTGTTTAAATGGTTGTTTCCGATCCAGATCCGTAATCTGATAAACATAGCCCATCCAGTGGTTAATCACTGCTTCAGCGGTATCATGCCAGGTGTTGTCAAGCTGAGGGATAAGCAGGTCTTCCGGTAACTCCGGCAGTTTCTTTTTACTGGTGAGCGCCTTATTCAGGGCAAGCTGATGTTCATCAAGAATGGCACGGATTTGCAGAGGAAAATAATTTTCTGGAAATGGTGGATAGTCTTCTCGCTCACCATTGGCATAGCGCTTAACTTCACGTTTGTATTCTTTTAACAGGCTAATGGTGTCGTATTCGGGATGCCCCTGGAAAAACACCTGACGAAAACCATCTTCACTAACGGCAAGATGGACATTGGCTTCATCACTTTCAACCAGTACGCGCAGGCCTGCGGCTTCGAATTGCGCACGACTGATCTCATTAAAGCGTGAGTGGGGAACATCAAAGCGTGTATTGACCCCATTTACAAGGGGATGACTTTGATCAACCACACGATGTGAATATACACCCCAGCGTTTTTCTGGCAGGCGTTGACGTTTCTGTCCGTAGCGAAATTGCATAACGGCATGTGTAGCCAGGCAGGAGCATAAGGTCGAGGTAACATTATCCCAGGCCCAGTCGATGACTTCGATCAAGGGCTGCCAGAAGGGTTCTTCTGCAAGATCAGGCTGGGTGACATTGGCACCAGTGATAATTAAGGCATCGAGCCCATCAGCTTTGATTTGATCAAAGCTCTCATAAAATTCTTTTACATGCGCCTTGCCTTCTTTACCGCGTTCAAGCTCATCCAGAGTAAAAGGATGGACATAAAACTGGGCAATCTGATTACTCTCACCGATTAGTCTGAAAAACTGGCGTTCAGTGGCAGACAGGGCCGCATCGGGCATCATGTTGAGCAGGCCGATATGCAGTTCACGGATATCCTGATGAATGGCATCCTCAGTCGAAATGACTGTGCCGCCTTCCTGACTCAGGCGTTCAAATGCAGGTAATTTTGTGTTTGCGATTAATGGCATTGCGACTCACTTATTGTTGCCGTGCAATTACGGTTTCCAGTAGTTGCACAAAATCAGCCTCGGTATTAACAGTAGCCAGCTCGGCGGTGGTTATAGTGTACCCATATTTTTCTGCAATTGCCGAATATCGTGGAATGCGCGCACGAAACAGACGCGGGAAAATCCAGCGTACAAATTCATCGGGATCGATCATGGCGACATAGGGTAGATTTTTTTCCTGCATATAATGCCCAAGTTCAACCGCAAGAAATTCCTCTCGATAATAGAGTGGTTTGGGTGCACGAACAGCACGATCAATCAGCGCCTGTTCATCTTCTTCTGATGCTTTTATATAAAGAACCAGTGTGTGTTCGAACAGGAGATCGAGCACCTGCGGATCATCCAGTTCACACATACTGCCACCAGCATCATTGATAAAATGTTTGTAACCATAGATGTCATGTGCCTTGCGAATAAACTCAGGCACATCGCGCATGGTTTTAACTTCTGCCTCATGATGCATGGCCTGTCGAAGTTTAAACTCCTCCAGCCCCAGTCCGCCCAACTCTGGATTACCCAGCTTGCCAAGAAAGCTCGACACCGGGTTCAGGTTATCGACGGTGATATTGTTGTGTATATATATCGAATCAGAACGCAACAAATCTCTTAAAAAAGGCACCTGCATGGCTTTTTGTTTAATGTTATCGAGAATCGCTTCATCCAAATAACGCGTGCCGATGCGGTAGTCGCCAGAAAAATGAAACCAGTTATGATTGCGGAGCAGATTCGCCAGACGAGTTTTACCCACCCCGGACATACCAAGCAGGGTAATTGATTTGTGTTCCCAGTTTCTAAACTCGCCGGCAGTTAGCTTCATTTTTATCTCATGAATATTTATGTCCGCATATTGTAGACGAGAGCAGTACCCGGAGGCGAGCCTAAATTTAGCTGATAGTGGAGCAGAATCAGAAGCTGGCAATCAGCTCTAGTGAAGTCACATCGCGCTCATAGGAATAGCTGGCAGGCAGGGTTGACTCATTACTGGTATGTTCATATTTCGCCCGGATTTTCCAGTTTTTATCAAACCGATAAGTTAATCGCAGACCATATCGTGAGCGTTCATCATCGCGCGCTGGAGATACGTTACCCGCTTCATAAATACTGAAGCGATAAGAGTAATCACCACGGATGCTTAAGTCTTCAGTGATTACATGTTTGTAAAATGCACGAAAACTATGTCGGGTGGGCGAGTAGTTGCTTGTGGCGCTATTTACTCGATCATTAGTTTCCAGTTCATAATAGAGTTTGGCGTAATTCGATTGGGCTTTGTATTTTATTTCTGCTCGGATACGCTGACGTGTTCCAGAAAGATAAGAATATGCAGGATTAAGACTAGTGATGTCATAATGTCGATAACGCAGTCGGAAGCGAAAATCAGAGTTTAGATAAGCGCTTGTACTGAGTTCAATGTGGCTGGTTTTCTGATAATCAATAGAACCCAAAGTTGATTGAAGCGATCTATAGCGAATTAAATTATCCCAGCTGCCAGCCTGGAAGGTTCCCTGAAGACCAAATGACGTTTGCGCATAATCATAAACCGGGAAGTCACTGTAATCAGTGCTGGAAGTAGAAGCAAAAAATGAGACGCCATTGTCTTCATCACCAACTAGAATTAATTCGCCATCGGCATAAATTGAAAAATAGTGACTGCCTGCATTAATTATTGCCCCATTATCAGGGTCGGCGATGACATTGCTATCGTTACCAAAAGCCGTGCTCAGATAGGCAAACCATTGTTTGCTTTTTTCTACTGGCACCTGCTTAAGTTCTCCCAGCTGGATGCGTGCCAGAGTAACCAGTTTCTTGTTGTTAGCATTATTTTTAACATAGCTGAATTGCTTTCGGGCACGTTCAGGTTGGTTTTGCTTGAGCGCAAGCAGACCCAGATTAAATTCGGCCTGCATTCTTTCATTGGGAAAATTACGGAGTTTCACAAAGAACTTTTCCGCCTGTTCGTACTGGTCAAGTTTATAGTGACAGATTGCCAGATTATGATACAGAGCAGGTTTCTTCATCCCCCGTTTACGTACATCGTTTAAAACTTCGATGGCATCTGAGTATTGTTGTTGTTTGATTAAATATACAGCGGTTTGAAAATCGTCTTCAAGGGATGCAAAACTATGACTTGAGAAACATATTAATATGAGTGTCAGGTAAAAACATTTTGTCGCAGACATAAATCTTCCATACGTCTAATGCCAACGAAAAGAGCCTGTTTGTTGAGGTTCTTCCGTACTAGAATACGCAGAGCATAGCACAGAATTATACCGTTATTAGCTTATGAGCCGCTACCACTTCCGCTGGAATCAGAACCTGAGCCTGAGTTGTCCCGTTCATCGTCCTTATCATCTTCATCAATTTTGTCTTGAGTATCTTCCCTGTCTTCTCTATCATCTTCGCGGTCTTCAGTCTTATCTTCTTCTTTATCTTCTTCCTTGTCATCATCTTTATCGTCGTCTTTGTCGTCATCTTTATCCTCAGACTTGTCATCATCCTTATCATCTTCTTTGCTGTCATGCTTATCATCATCTTTATCATCGCTGGAGTGACGTTCACTTTTTTCGCGCTCATGACTATCTTCATGACGAGGTAGTTCGATTTTCTCCATGTGCTCATCAGCACGTTCATCGTGGTGCTCGCGCACTTCCAGAGTAATTTCATCAAGATCGGGGCGAGCATAAGCACTCGTTGGCAGTGCCAGGGCGATGGAAAGGGCCAGTGTTGTGAGTTGCGGTTTCATCATGTTGTCCTGAATTATATATCTTTACACTGCGATTTTTGTCTGTGCGGGCAAAACTTGTGCCCCTGTTCTCTGGATGGTGACCGGCAGTCTGAATGTTTTTGTTTTGCCATCATGGATGATTTTAGCGATGACTTCGGCCTGACCTGTACCCGTGGCATTAATCGGTAGCACCAGTGAGTTTGCCCCTTTTTTCAGGCGAGTTTGCCATTTGACAGTATTCTTGCCAGTAAAGCCAGCCAGCTCAATGTTGCCATTCAATTCAAGCTTTAGCGTCACCTTATCAAAGGCCTCCGGGGCATTAAAAACCAGTTTAACTTCACGCGTATCACTCACCCCCATGACGATTGCATCCAGCCCTACAGTCGGGTTTTCTGGCTGAAACATGGCAACACCCATCCACATGACCAGACTGGCGGCAAGTGCCGTGGATAGACCGCCAATGGCCAGACGTTTGTTTTTGTCTGCCTTGCGGGCACGGGCAAATATACGATCAGAAAAGTTTGCTGATGGGGGTGGTACCGGCATAGCACGTAATGCCTGGCGGAGCGACTGCACTTGAGCCAGTTCACTTTGGCAGGATTCACAGGCTGACAGGTGTTCCTGGACAAATTGCTGCTCTCCAGCCGGCAGGGTGCCGTCCAGATAGTCATCAATGCATTCATGTATTTGTGCGCAATTCATCATTTACACCTCATTTATACTCTAACACGGCCCATATATAAGGATGGTTCCATTAATCTTCAGTTTCCTGCAGTAATTTTCGCAGCTGGCCACGGGCCCGGTTGAGGCGGGATTTCAGGGTGCCAATCGGGGTGTCCAGTATGATTTCCAGCTCACTCAGGGTGAAGCCCTCAACATCGTGAAGAATTACGACGGCATGCTGATCCGAGTTAAGTGTCGCCAGTACCTGCTGGAGCTGATGTTGCAGCTGGGTGGTTTCGGCAGCATTTTCTGGTTCTATCTCGGATTTGTCCGCCTGAGTTTCGAGCAAACTCTGATAATCACTGACCAGGTTCAGGGGAGAGCGCTCCTTTTGTCGGTATTGGTCGACAAACTGCCGATAAAGCACCTTAGCCAGCCAGGGGCGTAAATTCTGGATTGTCTGAAGCTCCTTATAACGTGGATAAAGTTTAATGAGGACGTCCTGAACCAGATCCTCTGCATCATCCTGATTCTGGCAAAATCGATAGGCCAGCTGATACAGGTGCTGGACGTGTGGCTGGAGCAGTTGCTCAAAACTGGTACCAGCTCGATGAGGGAATCGGAATAACATCACAGCAATTGATCCTGCCGGCTTAACTGAGAAAGCCTAAAGGTCACAGATATTGAGACTTTTTGAGAATGATACATATTCGCTAATCATATCTGGTATATTTAAAAGAGTCAGAATAATTATAAAGCCTGGACAAATGCACAAAATCACAAATGCATTAAGACGCTATTTATTTTTCATTTTAGTCTATTCAAGTTTTGCCAATATGGCTCAAGCCATAGTGAATATGGATGATCTGCATTTTAAGGGGAAAAAAGAGCCTTTCTCTGGCTCAGTGAGTTTGGCCGCGAGTAGTGTTTCGGGGAATACGGATCAATCCAGTGTTAATTTATCGACGCAGGTTCAATGGAATCGTGAGGAATATATCAATCTAATCGTGCTTGGTTACGCTTATGGGAAGAGTAATGGCGAACGCAATGTAAAAAACTCCTTTATTCATACTCGCCATGTACACCAGTTATCTGAGTCACTGGATTATGAGCTCTACGCACAACTTGAAGAAAATGAGTTCACACGGCTCAATTATCGTGGGTTGTATGGTGCGGGACTGCGAATCCCGTTTTGGGGTTCAAAGTCTCATATCGCATTCCTTGGACTAGGTGGTTTTCACGAGGTGGAAAAAATCTCAGACTCAGGCGGCGGGAGTTCTGATGGCGAGATTCATCAGACTGAACGCTGGAATTTCTATCTTATGTCCAGGTATAAGGGCGACACCGTGAAATTTAGTAATACTCTGTACTGGCAGCCCCGCATGGGCGATTTCCCTGATCGGCGCGGATTATTTGTCTCTTTATTAAAGGTCAAGGCGAATAAGGATCTCTATATGACGCTCAAATTTGAGGTGGCCCATGATAGCCTGCCACCTGCGGGGGTTGAAGAAACCGATAAACGTGTAAAAACCGGTTTTGAGTATGAATTTTGATGGCTTGTCAGGGTAAACGGCTCGAATAGATTGACTATAATTGGCTGGGACAGAGGAAATGTGGAAATAAGACCATTTGCTACTTTGAATATGGAACGAGAATGAAAGAAAGGCGTAATTTTTTACGTAATCCGGTCACTGCGAGAGTCAATATCAGCCATGGATCATTTGGCAGTTTGATGGCAAACACAGTGGAGATTTCTGATGGGGGAATGTCGGTACTGCTTGACCATGATCGAAAAATACCCGAAGGGAGTCATTTACAAATTCAGATGCTGGATTCAGCCAATCCACATATTATATTTAATATGAAAGTTATTCGTTCTGAGGGAAAGCTAATGGGCATGCAATTTATTGATTATGAATTGCAGGGCGTGCGTCACCGAATCGATGAGTTGGTCGGAGAAATGAAAAAGGCCTTTGATGATCGGTCTTAATTATTATTTGCTCATCTAGAGAGTAAAATTCTTTATACAAAATTGGGATGGCTAAGTTAGATAATATCTATGAAAGATAAACGCGAACATCAGCGCATCCAGTTGCTGCGAAAAGTTTTAGTGATCCTCCCCGATGGCGGGGAGGCATCACTTGACGTCCTTGATTACTCTATGGGTGGGATGAGCATCGTGAGCCAGATAGAGTTCAGCGTTGGCGAACAGCTTCAGTTAAAATCGCTAGTTACCCTCGATGGTGAAGAAAAAACGCTGGATTTAATTGGGG
>JAOULB010000086.1 GCA_029882235.1 Gammaproteobacteria bacterium
TTATGCTCTCTCTGCAGAAGATGCGATAGATCCTGCAGCTCATCGTCTTTGCGCACACCGAGGGGTTTTTGCCCTGTACCCGCTGCTTCAAAATTACGGCTGAAACGAAACAGGGGCCCCACCACTTTAAAACTTGAGTACAGGGTTATTAGCCAGGTCGTGAACGCAACAAAACCAAGCAAACAGAGTCCGCTAATCAAAAGAACGGGTTTAAGATGTTTTTGCGTCAGACTATGCGCATAAACAATATCGGCATAACGGGTGCCGGTCTGGTCGGTCAGAAAAAATACGCTCACCAGTAATAAAACCAGCGCTGCAATGCCTGTCACGAGTGATATGCGAGACACAATCCTGAGGCTGTGCTCGCCGGATTGGCCGAAGAATTTAGCAAACTGATAAAATGATCCCATATCCTGTTTGCGGTTCAAGAAAGGGATAACTTTATAGTAAGGAGTTTATGGCAATTCAGATTATCTGAATAATGAGTTCGTCTAATTTAGCTGGTATGATGTGGCTCGCCTAATTTACAGGCCTAATATCCGCACAATTTGTTCAAAACTGAGAGCCTAAAACGTCAAACCCGCATGACCAACCAGTCGAGAGAAAATTCATCAGCCAGCCTTGAAGCGCGCGGTCTTAAATCAGTGCGCGACGATCGCACCCTGTTTCAGGATCTTAGCTTCAGTTTACAGCCTGGACAGGCCATGCAGATTGAAGGCCCAAATGGCAGCGGCAAAACCACGCTGCTTCGGATCCTGTGTGGATTAGGTGTCGCCACAGAGGGAGAAATTTGCTGGAATAAGCAGCCAATTGACGTAAACCGCGCCGAATATGCCGCAAACATGGCTTTTATTGGTCATGCCCATGGCATCAAAAGCGAACTGACCCCACTGGAAAATCTACAGGTTGCACAGTCGATGGAAAATACCCGACCTGATTACAGTCTGGAAGAAATACTGGAAAAAGTGGGTTTGCGAGGATTTGAAGATGTCCCTGCACGCACCCTGTCAGCAGGACAATGTCGCCGCGTTGCCATGGGTCGCCTGTTTATGTCGCGGGCGATACTCTGGATTCTGGATGAGCCATTCACTGCACTGGATATTCACGGTCAGGCACAGATTGAGAAAATGATGGTCGAGCATGTGAATAATAATGGTATGGTCATCTTGACCTCGCATCACCCACTCCAGCTTGCCGATGGCATGCTTAAAACCATACAGCTGAAAAAATGAGCGAAACCAGTTTATCAACAGCCTTTTATACGATACTTAAGCGCGATCTGACGCTGGCTTATCGCACGCGGGCTGAAATCGTCAACCCATTGTTATTTTTCATTATCGTGATCAGCCTGTTTCCGCTTGCCGTTAGCCCTGATCCCAAAGTTTTACAGCAACTCGCACCCGGTGTGATCTGGGTTGCCGCCCTGCTTGCCACACTTTTATCTCTGGATAGCCTGTTCCGCTCAGACTTTGATGATGGTGCACTCGATCAATTGCTGTTGAGTATTCATCCCACCTCGGTGCTGGTGCTGGCAAAGGTACTGGCGCACTGGCTGGTAACCGGCATCCCTTTATTATTACTGTCGCCATTGTTGGCCGTACTGTTGTATTTACCCAGCGAGGCGACCGGCACTTTGTTTGCAACACTTGCCCTTGGTAGCCCCATACTGAGTCTGATCGGTGCCATCGGTGTTGCCCTGACAATAGGCCTGCGACGTGGAGGGGTACTCGTCTCCCTATTGGTTCTTCCGCTTTATATTCCAGTACTTATTTTTGCCGCCAATGCAGTCAGTAACGCTGCTGCAGGTGTAATGGTGGCTGGCCAACTTTATTTTCTCGGTGCATTATTGGCCTTATCACTCACCCTGGCGCCGTTGGCAACTGCCGCTGCCCTGAGAATCAGTCTCCGATAATGAAATCTGAACAAGATAGCGTTTGTGATGTCCTATTTCGGTGTAGAATAACGACACAAAAATTTGAGTAGATAGCATGTGGTTGTTTTATCATAAACTGGGTTCACCCAAATATTTTTATTCGCTGGCCGGAAAACTCATTCCCTGGTTCGGCTGGCTAACGCTGGCATTGATCGTAGCAGGTCTGTATGGCGGTCTGATCCTCGCTCCATCAGACTATCAACAGGGTGAAAGCTATCGCATCATCTATCTTCATGTCCCTGCTGCCTGGATGTCTCTATTTATATATATGGTTATGGCAACCTGTGGCGCGATTGGTCTGATCTGGAAAATGAAAATGGCCGATGTCATCGCCTCCAGCTCTGCCCCTATCGGTGCTGCATTTACCTTTCTTGCGCTGGTTACTGGTTCACTCTGGGGTAAACCCATGTGGGGAACGTACTGGGTCTGGGATGCGCGCCTGACATCAGAATTGATTCTATTGTTTTTATATCTTGGTTTTATGGGTTTACAGGCTGCGATCGATGATAAACGTTCCGCAGCAAATGCCTGTGCCGTTCTGGCACTTGTTGGCGTGGTCAATATCCCGATTATTCATTACTCTGTTGAATGGTGGAACACCTTGCATCAAGGCACGACGGTCATGCGCACGGATAAAAAGACCATGGACACCAGCATGCTTATCCCACTATTAACCATGGCCGTGGCCTTTAAACTTTATTACGCTACCGTACTGATGATGCGCGCACGCAATGAAGTACTGGATCGCGAACGCGATACGTCCTGGGTAAAAGAACTGGCAGCAGAGGCATAACATGAATGAATTTTTTCATATGGGTGGTTATGCCTTTTTTGTCTGGATGTCTTATGGCATTAGCGCGGTTGTATTACTCGCCAATGTGATTACCCCGGTCATGCGCAAAAAAGAAATTTTGCAAACATTGAAACGTAAATTAAGAAGAGAACAAAGTTAGTCATGCCTATTTTACCTAAACACGCTCATCGTCGAAAAAAACTTGGCCTTATCCTGCTGATGATCACCGGTGTGGGTGTTGCTGTCGGTATGGTCACCATGGCCCTGAAAGAAAACATTAATCTGTTTTTTAGTCCATCGCAGGTTCTTGCTGGTGAAGCACCAATAAATCATACCTTCCGTATTGGCGGCATGGTGAGAACAGGTTCAGTCAAACGCAGTGATAAAAGTCTTGATGTGAATTTTGATGTCACCGATACCGCAAAAAACTTACCCGTAGTGTATACCGGTATCTTGCCTGATCTGTTTCGTGAGGGTCAGGGTATAGTTGCGATGGGCAAACTACGTGATGACGGTGTGTTTGTTGCCTCTGAAGTTCTGGCCAAACATGATGAAACTTATATGCCACCTGAAGCAGCTGAAGCAATTAAAAATGCACAGAAAATGCAGGCAACCCTGAAAGAGTAAAACACATCTATGATTCCTGAGATTGGACACTTCGCCCTCATTCTTGCCCTGTGTTTAGCACTGGTGCAAGGCACGTTCCCAATTATTGGTGCCCATAAAGGTATCATTGGCTGGATGGAGCTGGCACGTCGAGCCGCTTTAGGTCAGTTTGTGTTTATGGCCATTGCCTTTATTGCCCTGACCCACGCATTCATAGTGAATGATTTTTCTCTGGTTTATGTTGCGAATAACTCCAATACTGCTTTACCCCTGCAGTATCGTATCTCAGCGGTATGGGGCGCGCATGAAGGTTCCTTGCTTCTCTGGGGTTTCATATTGTCTATCTGGACTATTGCTGTCGCCATATTCAGTCGCAGTCTTCCCCTTGATACTGTTGCGCGTGTGATTAGTGTGATGGGCTTGATCAGTATTGGTTTTATATTATTTATGCTGCTGACCTCTAACCCCTTTGATCGTATTCCACTTGAACGCATTCCGGTTGATGGTCGTGATCTTAATCCTCTGTTACAGGATATCGGTCTGGTGATGCACCCACCCATGCTCTATATGGGTTATGTTGGTTTTTCTGTTGCCTTTGCCTTTGCGGTTGCTGCCCTGCTTGGTGGCAAACTCGATGCAACATGGGCGCGTTGGTCACGTCCGTGGACAGCGATCGCCTGGGTCTTTTTAACTATCGGAATTGCACTCGGTAGCTGGTGGGCCTACTACGAACTGGGCTGGGGTGGCTGGTGGTTCTGGGATCCAGTCGAAAATGCCTCCTTTATGCCCTGGATTGTGGGCACCGCCTTAATGCATTCACTTGCAGTGGCAGAAAAACGAAATGCCTTTAAAAGCTGGACTGTGTTACTGGCAATATTTGCATTCTCACTCAGCCTGCTTGGCACCTTCCTGGTTCGATCGGGTGTGTTAACTTCGGTGCATGCCTTTGCAACCGATCCTGCTCGCGGAGTATTTATTCTGTTATTCCTGGGCGTAGTCATAGGTGGTTCGCTTTCACTCTATGCCTGGCGTGCACCTACGATTAAAAGCGTTGGCGAGTTTAAACTTCTCTCACGTGAAACATTGCTGTTATGCAACAACGTACTGTTAATTGTTGTTACTGCAACGATATTGTTAGGCACCTTGTATCCTTTATTACTTGATGCACTTGGCCTTGGGAAGATATCTGTTGGCCCCCCCTACTTCAATAGCGTTTTTGTTCCTATCACGACGTTACTGGCAATACTGATGGGGATTGGCCCATTGGCACGCTGGAAGTCGAATGATCCAGATAAATTTAAAAAGCAGTTCTATATCCCTGCCTTGATTAGCATTATTTTAGGCTCTGCTTTTGTTGCCCTTGTCTATGGCGATTTTCCATTATTGGCAGTGCTTGGTGTCACACTGGCGATCTGGATCGTGGCAACCATTATTCTTGATCTAAAAAACAAGCTGACGCATCGGCAAAATAAACTCGTAGCGCTGACTAGTTTGCCTCGTAGCTATTACAGCATGACTGTTGCGCACATAGGCATTGCTGTTTTTATCGTGGGCATTACACTGACCAGTCACTATAGCGTTGAACGTGATGTACGCATGTCTCAGGGCAAGTCACTCAGCCTTGCCGGTTATGATTTCAAGTTTGTTGGCGTCGATAAACAACGTGGGCCTAACTACGAAAGTCATATTGGTGTTGTTCAGGTCAGCAAACAGGGAGAGCACATCGTAACTATGCATCCAGAAAAACGATATTACATCGTCCAGCAAAACCCGATGACAGAAGCTGCGATTGATGCTGGTCTATTCCGCGATATCTATGTCTCTCTGGGTGAACCATTACCTGGTGGCGAAGCCTGGGCCGTCAGACTCTATTACAAACCCTTTATTCGCTGGATCTGGCTAGGTGCAATCATTATGTCTATTGGTGGTCTACTTGCTGCGACGGATAAACGTTATCGTGTTTTACTAAAAAGAACAGCAAGAAACTCGGCAGATAATACTGCTGCTGCAAAGGCGTAACAATAATGGCTAGTTCACGTCTGCGTCCGTTTATCCCTTTGATCATTTTTATTGTGATGGCGATCTTTTTAGGTGTTGGTCTAACACTTAATCCCCGAGAAGTCCCCTCACCTTTGATCAATAAGGCGTCGCCTGCGTTTACCCTGCCACAACTACATTCACCAGATAAAACCTTGGGTCATACTGATTTTGTCGGCAAGGTTAGTCTGTTTAATGTCTGGGCCAGTTGGTGTGCGGCATGTCGGCAGGAACATGGTTTTCTTGTACAACTAGAGAAACAAAACATACTTCCTATCTATGGACTTAATTACAAAGATGACGCCAATGATGCAAAGCGTTGGCTAATTCAATATGGTGGTAATCCCTATGTGGCTTCAGCGCATGATCTGGATGGTCGTATTGGTATCGACTGGGGTGTGTATGGTGTACCTGAAACTTTTGTCATCGATAAAAAAGGCATGATTCGATACAAGCATATCGGCCCACTGGATTTTCATGTCTGGTCTAAAAACATCGCACCTATCGTAAAACAGTTACAGGCTGAATAACATGAAGCTAAAACAGATCACTATTATCTTCGTCCTGTCATTTTGGACTGTAATTGTACAAGCAGGCATTTATGCCTTTGAGTTTGACGATCCTGCCAAAGAGCAACGCTTTAAACAGCTCAGCGAAGAGCTACGTTGTCTGGTCTGCCAAAATCAAACCCTGGCTGATTCAAATGCAGGACTTGCGATGGATTTACGTAAAGAACTTTATAAGCAGGTATTAAGCGATGCCAGCGATGAAGAAATTAAAAACTTCATGGTCAGTCGTTATGGTGATTTCGTGTTATATAAACCACCCGTTAGAACCAGCACTTACCTGCTCTGGTTTGGCCCATTTATTCTTGTCGCTATTGCCCTGATTATTTTGCTAAGAGTTATCCGCTCAAGCAATAAACAGACACCAACCACTTTGAGCGACGCAGATCATAAACGTGCACAACAGCTGTTGTCTGAGAATAAGGATTAAGCATTGATGATTACATTCTGGGTTATTGTTGTTGCTATGCTAGTGTTAAGCCTTTGGTTTGTAATACCCTCGCTGGCCTCGCGCAAAATCACTGAAGTGCTTGAAAGCAAAGACTCCAACGTTTCGATCTACAAACAAAAACTGGCCGAGCTCGAGACCAATGAAGAAGGTCTGGATCAGGCTCAACTTGAACAGGCCAGAAAAGAAATTGAACTCGGCCTACTGCATGATACAAGTGCAACTGAAACCAGCCCGACACCAGGTATTGCCGCGCAGAGTCAGAAACTGGCCACGATTTTTGTCGGAATTCTGGTTCCTCTGATTGCCTTTTCGTTTTACTGGCAACTTGCACCCGAGCCTTTTGAACCCTTACTGAGTTACACGCCATCAGGGAAGACAAAACAAGCCCATCAACAGAAAAATAACAATCTTCCCCCCATCGAAGAAATGGTGGCCAAGCTTGAAGCCAAACTGAAACAATCGCCAGGCGATGCCAAAGGCTGGGCCTTACTGGGTCGCACTTATTTTGTCATGGGTCGTTATGATGATGCCGCAATGTCGTATGGGCGAGCTCATCAACTAGCTGGCGACGAGCCTGAAATGTTAGCCAACTACGCCGAAGCACTGGCCATGACCCAGGGCGGCAGTCTAAAAGGTCAGCCTGCCAAGCTTGTTGAGAAGTCACTGGCCAAACTACCTCAGCACCCTAAATCGCTCTGGCTCGGCGGTCTATCTGCCTTCCAGTCCGATAAGTTTCAACTGGCGATAGACCGCTGGCAGTCTTTGCTCAATATGCATCCAGACAAGTCCGGTGAAGGTGCCAAAGTCCTGCAACAGCGCATCAGTGAAGCTCAGCAGCGCCTGGGCGGCAAAACGGGAGCAACGGCGACTGTCGCGCAAAAACCAAAGGCACCCAGCCCATCCACCGGCACGAAAACAGTCGTGCAGGTACAGGTACAGCTTGACCCTAAACTCAAGGCCAGAGCCTCCCCGACTGACACAGTCTTCGTCTTTGCTCGAGCCGTTCAGGGCCCACCCATGCCCCTGGCGATAGTCAGAAAACAGGTTAAAGACCTGCCTATCACCGTGCAACTGGATGATTCTATGGCCATGATGGCGAATATGACCATGTCGAGTTTCCCGCAGGTTTATATCGGGGCACGAATATCAAAATCAGGCAATGCTCGTCCCCAGGCCGGTGATTTACAGGGTCGATCAGCCCCGGTGAAAACGGGTGGAAAGCACAAGACCGTTAAAATTTCAATCAATACAGAAGTACTTTAAGTTTTTTTACAATCTGCCGCTTACTTAAAGTATGAAGCCTGAACGTGCCCAAAATTACAAAAAAGAAGCCAACAACGCCCCTGCTCTGACCATCACTGAGCCATTTAGCTACGATCAATTCCAGCAATATTATGATCTTCGCTGGCGCATTCTGCGTGCCCCATGGAAACAACCACGTGGCACCGAAAAAGACCAGCGCGAAGACG
>JAOULB010000431.1 GCA_029882235.1 Gammaproteobacteria bacterium
CTATTTATATACTTCCGAACCAATTATGGCCCGGGGTAAAAAAATCGGCACACTGGTCATGTCTTCACCCATTGATAGTGAGTTTATGCTTGAATCTCAAACTCTCGCAACCAGTAAATATACCGTAGCCTTACTTGCTGAAGATGAAGCAACTATTTTAGTCAGTAGTGATCCACAACTCGTACCGAATGGGGTTAAAGTTTCCGAACTTGAGGGTGTCTACCAGGCTATTGGTAAAGGTTTTTTTGATTATGGTTCGTCGGAACTGGTCATTAGATGTGTTTCATTTGTGCCTTTGTCGGAAGTTGAGGAGCTTACTCAGGCAGTACTTAACAAGGAAAGAGAAACACGCTTTCTTGCAAGTATTTTGTATGTCTCACTGGTCATGGCCATCATTTTCAGCCTGACACGTCGAATATTAAATCTAACTCAACGCGTTGTCGAATTTTCCAAAACAATGGCCATTCGACAACCTGACATGAAAACAAAAGATGAGCTTGCGATTCTTGAGGATCGTTTTATTCTTCTTTCCAATGCAATCAAAAATGAAACCGAGGCACTTGAGTATCAGGCTGCGCATGACCCACTCACCGACCTGCCCAACCGGAAAATGCTGAATGAACGTTTACAGGCTACCTTATTAAGAAGCAGTGCAAGCAATGCCCCTCTCGTACTCATTATTAGCGACCTAAATCACTTTAAGGAGATTAATGACACGCTGGGGCACCCTATCGGTGATCTCGTCCTACAGCAGGCTGCAGAACGCTTGCATAACACGGTCAGAAAAACAGATATGGTCGCACGTCTTGGCGGTGACGAATTCAGTATTTTATTACCTGATACCACTTTGCAACAGGCAGAACGAATTGCTGCAGAAATAACCGACATTTTCAGCATCCCGTTTGTTGCCGAGGGTCATAAACTTAATGTTGGAATCAGTATCGGGATGGTTGAAGCACCATTGCATGGCTCAGATGTCAATATCCTTGTACAGCGTGCAGACGTCGCTATGTATGATGCAAAACGTGGTAATAAATCCTATGTTATTTATGATCCTACCGAAGATACTCACCACGTCAGCAAACTGGAATTAATGTCTGAACTTGGTCAGGCGATAAACAATAAAGCGATTGAAATATACTATCAGGCTAAACTGGATATTAACTCAGATAAGATCATTGGCGCTGAAGCCTTAACACGCTGGAAACACCCTGAACGAGGCAACATCCCGCCCGATGAATTTATTCCACTGGCAGAACAAACCGGACTCATTCTACCATTAACAAAATTTGTTATTGAAGAAAGCCTGCGCCAATGTGGTATATGGCGACGTAATAATATTGATCTTGGCGTCTCTATCAATATATCAGTACAAAGTCTGCATGATGTGGATTTCACTAATACACTGCGTAATAATCTTGAAGAAAATAATGTCCCCCCAGATTGTTGCACAATCGAACTGACCGAAAGTGATATCATGGTCGACCCAATCAGGGCAAAAGCTATTTTACTTGAGCTCGCTTCCATCGGCTGCGTAATTTCTATCGATGATTTTGGTACAGGCTATTCATCCTTATCCTACTTAAAACAACTGCCCGTCAGTGAGATAAAAATCGATCGTTCCTTCGTCATGGAGATGGCAAAAGATCACAATGATAAAATCATTGTTAAGACTATTATCGATCTTGCCCATAATCTGGAAATGAATGTTGTTGCGGAAGGGGTAGAAAGTCAGATCGTACTAAATGAACTAAAAAGTCTGGGCTGTAAGATAGCCCAGGGATTTTACATCCATAAACCATCCTCTTGTGACAAATTTATTGATTTCATTAATCAAGACTCTGTGAAATTAAATAAAATCACTCCGACATCGTCTACGAAAGACAAACTCAACCATACACAGTAGTTTCACCCATGTTCTAGCCCCCAAATGTCACAAAATTTCATA
>JAOULB010000432.1 GCA_029882235.1 Gammaproteobacteria bacterium
TAATGCAAATAAACTGCCTATATATATAAGTTAGTTGTGATCTTTTTGTAATAAAACCTTCAAAAAAATGGCCAGGTTACGATAAATAGTAGAGATGACTGACTTAAGGAATATTTGGCATGAACGTCCGGCATGTAATGATTATTTTGTGGGTTTTATCCTTCTCAACAGCCTGTACTAGCATTTCCAGTCAAGAAGCGGAAATGAGTAAATTACGGCCAATTAATAGTAAGTCAGATATCGTTAAAGAACTTTATGAAATAAAAAATGATATCGAGCAGACCCATCAGGTTAAAGTTCATTTTAATAAATTCTGTCGCACCTATTGGGGTAGATATAAACTAACCGCGAATAATAATGAATTGCTGGCCTACATGAAAATGATGCAGGCGGAGATGAAAAAATATCCGCCGGGCTATTTTGTTAAATCAAGGGCCAGTAATATGTGTTTAGGTGAGAATCTCAGTGTTAATCGTATAACTGTCGCAGCAATGCCAGCTCCTGAAAATAATATTCTTCTCTATTCAGTTGCCAGAGAAGTATCGGGAAAGAGAAAACCTTATAAGCTTGGCTATCTCACCAATACCTTTCATCATGAGCTATTCCATAACACCGATTATGCTATATGGGGCATGCACTATTACAAGTGGAATAAATGGCACACGCTAAATACACCCGGATTCAAATATGCTGGGAAAGGAACTATGGCCTATACGAACAAAGCGGCTATGCGGGAGATGAAACTGCTAAAGGGCTTCATGAACAAATATTCTCAAACAGGTATGGAAGAAGATCGTGCTGAGATCATGGAGGCAATAATGCTTTACCCACAAAGAGAATTGATCCTGAGAAAGTGCCAGCGTGATGAGATAATTGTAAAAAAAGTGAACTTGACGGCTGATATAGTCAACACGCGAATCTTAAATGATGGAAGCTGGCCACATCTTGATAAAGTAGTGAGTCTCTGCAATCAACCTGGAAAAATGACACTGCGGCCTTGAGTTAGTTGAAGGAAATCTATCCCAGATATAACAACTCGATGTTCTTTATCTAAATCTCACTTGCTGCCGGCAAACCGGCAAACACACTATTCGCCATCCAGTTGGTGACGTTGTTCGTCAGGTTTGAATCACCAACCAGTTTGAGGTCACCATCCCTGACGGCTTTTTTATAATTGCCCCTGCCCATCCAGATTTCCGTTAAGGTTTCAATCGTCGAGGTGAAGTAGACATCCACCTCTCTGCCGGGGTCGTGGGTGCAGAAATCGACATTGTCCTTATCGACCAGTATCCACCACTCAGGAAAGGTATCGACATTGGTGAATTTGAAGCGAATGACGGTGTTGTTGCCAGGCAGGTTTTGCGGCTGGATGCTGCGTAACAGATAAAGCATCAACAGTTCGACATCATAATCTTTATGCGAAAGCCTGGAGACGGTCCATTTCATTCCCCATTCGCCGATCGACAGTATGGTCGGCATGAGTTCCTGGCAGGACTGGGTGGGGAAATATTCATAGCCTTTCTGACCCTGAATCTTCTTTTTCACAATCAGGCCGTCCAGTTCCAGTGAGTCCAGCCGCTTGGAGAGCAGAGTTGGAGAGATCAGACTGAGGGCCCGTTGCAGCTCATTGAACCGCGTCGCACCAATCAACAATTCGCGGATGATCAGGATGGTCCATTTTTCGCCGATGACCTCTGAGGCCTTGGCAATGGGGCAAAACTGGCCGTATTCCATATGCTCTCCAGTATGTGTAGTGGCTTACTACAGAAAGTGTAGTTAGATACTACACAAATCAGACTTATCGGAAAACCCCGCCAGCACTAAGATTTAAGCCAGATAAACACCCCAAGGAGACACAACATGAACATCGCAATTATTCGCCTGCCATTGCTGGCCAAAAAATCGTTAAACCACGTTCCGACTACCCCGCGTGGCCGGGCTCTGTTC
>JAOULB010000433.1 GCA_029882235.1 Gammaproteobacteria bacterium
CAACTGGCTCAACAAAAAGGTCGAGGAAAATGGTATTCGTCCTATCAGGTGCGTATTTGCAAGGTTGAGCACGACTATAATTTTAATCTGTAACTGTGACCGAGAATAAAATGACTTCGACTCTTTTTGTCTACGGAACCTTGTTGAGCGGTATTGGCCATCCAATGAATGAGCTCATGCAGCAATTTGCCTCATTAAAAGGGGAAGGATATATCTCGGGTAGACTCTATGATCTCAATGAGTATCCCGGACTTGTACTCTCGAATAATGAGAATAAAAAGGTATGGGGTGAATTATATGAAATCCAGAATGAGACTGAGCTGTTCAAATACCTTGATGATTATGAAGGCTGTGCCCCACATTCACCTGATCCCCATGAATATCATCGAAATATTGTGACAGTGCATGATACAAGTCATGCCGGCCTGTTGGCATGGACCTATTTATATACGCAAGCAGTCACTCGTTTAAATCCCATCCCCAACGGTGATTACCTTGAATACAGGAATAAAGGTCGGCTTAGATTTGTTAATTAATGTACCGACCATTGAACCAATTAATGATTCAAGGTCAAAACAATATGTTCTTGCTGAGGGGTAATCCTGTGATTCGCTTTATATTCATGGCCTGCATGCTGGTGTTGACGCCCGTGACCCAGGCGGCGCTGAAAAACCAACTGGCCAATCATGCCTCGCCTTATCTTGCCATGCATGGCAAGGATCCCGTGCAATGGCAGGAGTGGAATGCCGCAACTGTTGCGAAGGCAAAAAAACAGGGTAAATTGCTGTTTGTGTCCAGCGGTTATTTCTCCTGTCACTGGTGTCACGTGATGCAGCGCGAGAGTTATCAGAATAAAAATATTGCCAGGCTGCTGAATAAATATTTTATTCCCGTGAAAATCGATCGTGAAATAAATGCTGCACTGGACGCTCGACTCATCGACTTTGTTGAAAATACCCAGGGCTATTCGGGTTGGCCACTCAATGTTTTTATTACACCCGATGGATATCCGCTTGTGGGAATGGTCTATGTCCCACCAGATAACTTTCAGAAGGTTCTGGATAACCTGAATCAACAGTGGCAACAGGATCGAAATGATCTTATAGCGCTGGCGAAAAGTGCGAGTGCTGAACTAAATCAGGTAAGCATGGCAACACATACCCGTATTGAAGCAGGCATGGCCAGAGAAATTGAAAATAAGTTAATTGCTCATGCCTTTACCATGGCAGATGAAATGCAGGGCGGTTTTGGCGAACAGAATAAATTTCCGTCTGCACCCCAACTACAGGCATTACTGGATAACTATCGACAGAGCAAAAATAAGCGGCTAAAAAACTTCCTGCAGGTCACACTTAATCAAATGGCGGCTCAGGGTTTGCGCGACCAACTTGGTGGTGGATTTTATCGATATAGTGTCGACCCCAACTGGCAGATCCCGCATTTTGAAAAAATGTTATATGACAATGCCTTGCTGGCAGAGTTATATCTTGATGCCTCAAAGATACTAAACATACCTGCCTATGCAACAATAGGGCTAGAAACTCTGGATTTTATTTTACGTGAATTGGCCACCGCGCATGCTAGCTTTGCTGCGAGTCTATCTGCGATTGATAATAAAAATATTGAAGGCGGTTATTATCTTTGGGATGAAGATGAACTTAAAACAATCCTGACAAAACAGGAACTCAGGATTGTGAAATTATTCTGGCAGCTGGAAGGGCCTGCCGATATTGAACATGGGCACCATCTTGTTCAGGTGATGGATATAAAATCTGCGGCTAGACAGTTAAAAATCAGTGATAAACAATTTACAACATCTATGGAATCTGCGCGTAATAAAATGTTGCAGGCACGCAGTAAGCGCGTCTTGCCCAAAGATCATAAGCGCATTGCCGCATGGAATGGCCTGGTGCTATCGGCACTGGTTCGGGCGACAGAGATAACAA
>JAOULB010000087.1 GCA_029882235.1 Gammaproteobacteria bacterium
AGACTGATTAATCAGTTAAAAACGGTGCATGGCAAGACGCCATGCACTCGAAAGATATTTACTGGTACGTGTATGGATAGGTTGAAAAAATAATTGCACTACGCACTGAAAAACCAAATATCGGATTTAAGGTGCTGGTGGTTAACTCATTGCCGCTTATTCTGAACATGGACAGGACGACCTTGTTCATATTCGGATCGACTTCAATCCCATTTTCTAAGACCTGCCCATAGAGCAAATTGAGTTCTGTCGCAGCGCCACCATCAGCGGCAGTAGTATTGGCAGCAACCTCGTAGCTACCCAATGTTTCTCTATTTTTTACCCCGGCAGTAAGCAAATTCTGACATGAAGAATCCTGATAAAAAGTCTCGATATGCTTCATCGAGTTATCAGCATTAAAGATAAGCGTAACTTTAAAATGTTCGGGCGGATCTCCATTGTCAAAATGAGTTGATGTACACGGGCTTAGCCAGGTGCCGATGATCTGCTCAGCAGGCGTATTTCCGCTTGGTCCATTTGCTGAATCACCACCACCGCATGCTGATAATGTGAAAATCATCAGCCCTGCTATTAAAATGGGTTTTAAGACTGTCATTGAATATCTCCCCAATATCAATTAGTTACAAACTTAACTGGAAAACTATCACTTTTATATATATTTGTTAATGTGCAGATCCACATATATTCAACTGCCAGTCACGCGTCGATTTGCTAAGATCACAGGCCCGACCCCACATAAATACAGATACCCAATGACCCAGCACCAACTCGACGCCCGGCGTATACTCTGCCCCATGCCAGTGATCCGCACCCAGGATAAGGTCGCCACATTAATGCCCGGCGATGAACTGGTCGTGACCTGCACCGACCCCGGCGCCCTGAACGATATTCCGGCCTGGTGTCGGATTAATGGACATAAAGTCTTAAACACGGAACAAAAGGATGATGAAGTGATCATTACACTCGAGGTTGGCGACGCATGAGTCACGGTCACCACCACCACCATCATAAACCGGCACATGCGAACAAGAACTCGGAGCGTTATCGCGCCACGTTGAAAGTTACGCTAGTCGGCTCAGTCATTGATTTATTGCTCGGTGTCGCAAAAATTGTGGTGGGCTTTATTGCGCAATCGCAAGCACTTATTGCCGATGGTATTCATTCACTGTCTGATCTCGGTACTGATGCGATTGTTCTCTATGCCGCCAAGCATTCGCATCAGGAAGCCGATGAAGAACATCCCTATGGCCATGGTCGTATCGAAACACTGGCGACGGTTGGACTGGGTGTGGCTTTGTTTGCGGTTGCAATTGGCATCACCATTGATGCCGTGAACCGACTGTTTCATCCGGAGCATCTCTGGGTGCCCGGCATGCTGGCTATCTTTGTTGCAGGGATATCGATTGTGGCGAAGGAAGCAATTTATCACTACACCATGCATGCGGCGAACAAGTATCGCTCCAATATGCTCAAGGCCAATGCCTGGCATAGTCGTTCCGATGCGATCTCTTCCGTGATTGTTGTTGTGGGTGTGGCCGGCAGTATGTCGGGACTGGTGTATCTGGATGCGATTGCCGCGATTGGTGTGGCGATGATGATTGCCAAGATTGCCTGGGATCTGGCCTGGCATAGTTTGCGCGAACTCATTGATACCGGGCTCGAAGCCGAGCGCGTTGATGCCATTCGCGAAATGATCTTAAAAACCGATGGTGTGAAAACGCTGCACATCCTGCGCACACGCTTGATGGGCGGTGAGGCGCTGGTGGATGTGCATATTCAGGTGGCGCCCGAAGTGAGTGTTTCTGAAGGTCATCAGATCAGCGAGACGGTGCGCCAGCGCCTGATCAAGAATTTTGAAGAAGTCAGCGATGTCATGGTCCATATCGACCCCGAGGATGATGAGCTGCATGCCCCCAATGCCAATTTGCCGCTGCGCGAAGAGATTCTGAACCGCTTGCAGGACAAATGGCAGCATATCGAGGTTAGCAGCCATATTGACGACATTACCCTGCATTATCTGGAGGGAAAAATTAACGTCGAGCTCTTGCTTCCACTGGCCGAGATCGCGCATGATCCAGCCCGGGCCGCAGAACTCGTCCAGCAATTCGATAAAGTTGCGCAGTCACTGGATGAGGTTGGGGAAATCAAACTCTACTTTCACTAGTGCACCAAAATGGTGCGATGATAGAATCGACCATTACCCCATTTGCCAATCTTAGAAATGCATGCCGGCGCTGAATGATTTGCTCAAAGCTGATCTGTTTTATTTGTGAGGAGACACAGAATGTCAGACAAAATACTTAAATTAATGAAAGATGAAAACGTGAAGTTTGTCGACTTCCGTTTCACCGATACACACGGCAAGGAACAACATGTTTCTGTCCCTGCCCACACCATTGATGCCGACCTGTTCACTGAAGGTAAAATGTTCGATGGTTCATCTATTGGGGGCTGGAAGGGCATTAACGAGTCTGACATGATCCTGATGCCTGATGAGAACTCTGCCGTCATGGATCCCTTCACTGATGAACCTACGTTGATCCTGAGCTGCGATATTCTTGAACCTGCCACTGGCCAGGGTTATGAACGTGACCCACGCTCCATCGCCAAACGTGCTGAAGCCTATCTGGCCAGTACCGGTATAGGTGACACAGCCTTCTTTGGTCCTGAACCTGAATTCTTTATCCTTGACGATGTGCGTTGGGGAGCGGATATGAGCGGCTGTTTTGTAAAGATTGACTCTGAAGAAGCCGACTGGAACTCCGAGCGTGTTTATACCGATGGCAACATGGGTCACCGTCCTGGCGTTAAAGGCGGTTACTTCCCTGTACCTCCTGTTGACTCATTACATGACATTCGTGCCGCCATGTGTCTGGCACTGGAAGAAATGGGTGTACCTGTTGAAGTGCATCACCATGAAGTTGCCACTGCGGGTCAGTGTGAAATCGGTACCCGGTTCAGCACCCTGGTTGAACGTGCCGACTGGAACCAACGTATGAAATACGTGATTCATAATGTTGCCCATGCCTATGGTAAGACTGCGACCTTTATGCCCAAGCCACTGGTAGGTGATAACGGATCAGGTATGCACGTGCACATGTCGATCGCCAAAGATGGTAACAACCTGTTCTCAGGTGAAGAGTACGGTGGTTTGTCTGAAACTGCCTTGTATTACATTGGCGGTATCATTAAACACGCCCGTGCATTGAATGCCTTTACCAATGCATCAACCAACTCTTACAAGCGTCTGGTACCAGGCTTCGAAGCGCCTGTAATGCTCGCGTATTCTGCACGCAATCGATCAGCTTCTATTCGTATTCCTTTTGTTGCGAATCCAAAAGGGCGTCGTATCGAAGTGCGCTTCCCTGATCCAACCGCTAACCCTTATCTGTCCTTTGCGGCGTTGTTAATGGCGGGTCTTGATGGTATTCAGAACAAGATCCATCCGGGTGAAGCGGCAGATAAAGATCTTTATGACTTACCTGCAGAAGAAGCGGCCAACATTCCTACAGTTTGCCATAGCTTTGATCAGGCGCTTGATGCACTGGATGCCGATCGTGACTTCCTAAAGGTCGGTGGTGTGTTCACTGATGACGTGATCGATGCCTATATCAAGCTGAAGATGGATGAAGTTACACTTATACGTATGACTACACATCCGATTGAGTTTGACCTCTATTACAGCTGCTAATTAGTACTGTAAATAGTTCACGAAACGCCCCCATTGGGGGCGTTTTTTATTGCCGCAGTAGCAAAGCTTGTTTATGCTGTTGGCATGATGAAACAGCCACTTCGACTAATCACGCTTGCTCTACTGCTCACTGGCAACTTCTGTTTTGCCGAAGATAAGCCGGCTGATGAAATCGATGAGAAAAAGGTCTACCGCAGTTATACCGCAGATGGCGTAGTTGAGTTCACGGATAACCCAAAGCAGGGTGGTGAAGAGATCCAGCTTGAAGTCTTGCCCGTTTATAAACAGGCTCCCCTGCCCACGGCAACATTAAAATCATCGCCACGCAAAGAAATTAAAAAACTCAAGACGGTTAAAGCCAGTTACTACACGTCACTCAAAATCATTAGTCCGGAAGCCAACAGCGCGATACGTAATAACGCTGGCAATGTCACTGTTAAAGTTCAGCTCAGTCCGGCCTTACGCAAAGACACCAAACATCAAATTGAATATCTTCTCAATGGCAAGGTAGTGAAAAAGGGCGGCTTAACAGTCACCCTGAGCAATGTTGATCGTGGTGCGCATCTACTCCAGGTACGAGTTGTGGATGCCAAGGGCAAGGTTCTGATTAGCTCTTGCACCGTCAGCTTTAACCTGAAACGCTATTTCAAACCTAAGGCTCAAAAAAGCCCTGCGCCAAGACAGGATCCCAATGCATTCCTTTTCGAGGATGATGCCTAACCATGCACTAAAATGGTGCAAGCTCCACAATTTTGCGCTATTCTGATTCATAATTACTGGCCGTTTTCAGCACCGCACGGGCTGTGCCTGCAAAATTATCGATGATTTATCTTTATTAATCAATAAGATAAGAGGTGTATATTAATATGGCTACTTTTATGGCGAGTGTGCACCAAAGTGGTCTGGAATATGCAAAACGGTATCTATGAATGCTGTTAAGCCAATACCGCTAATGACTGACATCCCGCAACGCATACTCGAGAGCCTCCATTCTGTGGTGATGCTGTTCGATCGCGAGCTGCGGCTACGTTATATCAATCCCGCCGGGGAAATGCTGTTTGAGGCCAGTGCGCGCCACCTGCTGGATTCACCTATCGCGGAACTCATCCAGGTGGATGACAATTTGATCACTGCCCTGCAGGAGGTCATCGATACCGCCCACCCCTTTACCAAGCACGAACAGAAACTCATGCTGTTGGCACAACGTGAGATCACGGTTGATATGGTGGTTTCGACTTTACAGGAAGCACACGGTCAGACTGAACTACTGGTTGAAATGAATCCGATTAATCGTCTGTTGCAAATCACACGTGATGAAAATCTGGTTAATCAACAAAAGACCACGCGCGAATTACTGCGCGGTCTGGCCCATGAAGTGAAAAACCCATTGGGTGGTTTACGCGGCGCCGCACAGTTACTGGAAAAAGAATTGCCGAATGAAACATTAAAAGAATACACCAATGTCATTATTCGAGAGGCGGATCGATTACAGAAACTGGTGAACCAGATCCTGGGTCCAAACCGTATGCCCAAGGTAAAGGCAACGAATATCCTTGAAATGGTTGAACGAGTACGCAGTTTGATTCTTGCTGAAAAGCATCATGGCATTACGATTAAGCGTGATTATGATCCCAGTATTCCTGACGTTGAGATCGATCCGGATCAATTGATTCAGTCTGTTTTAAACATCGTGCGTAATGCCTGTCAGGCTATGAATGATGACGGTGTGATTACATTAAGAACGCGCATCTTACGCAATCAAACCATTGGCCAGGAAACGCATCGCCTCGCGGCACGCATTGATGTGATCGATAATGGCCCGGGGATTCCCGAAAAAATTAAAGAAAACATTTTCTTTCCGATGATCACAGGTCGCGCCGAAGGTAGTGGACTGGGTTTATCGATTGCTCAATCTTTAATACAACAACATGGTGGCCTAATCGAATGTGAAAGCGAACCCGGCAAAACGGTGTTCTCGATTATTCTGCCAATAACTCGGAGAACTGACGCATGACGAGGGAATGCATCTGGGTCGTTGATGACGACCGTTCAATACGCTGGGTACTGGATAAGGCCCTGCAGGCTGCCGATATGGAAGTTGAAACCTTTGATAACGCTGATTCCATGATTCGTAAACTTGGCGCAAAGCTACCTGATGCCATTATTACCGATGTTCGGATGCCGGGTATGAATGGGCTTGAGCTGTTACAAAAGGTTCATAGTGAGCATCCTGACTTACCCATTATTATTATTACTGCACACTCTGATCTTGATAGTGCCGTGTCTGCCTATGAAGGTGGTGCGTTTGAATATCTACCCAAACCCTTTGATGTTGATGAGGCGGTAGACCTTGCGCGTCGTGCCGTTCAACATCGTCGTAGTCAATCTGTAGAAAGTACACCGAGCGAACCCCTGGTCGGTAACACTGAAATTATTGGCGAAGCACCTTCGATGCAGGAAGTGTTTCGTGCCATTGGTCGTTTATCACGATCAAACATTACTGTATTAATTAATGGCGAATCCGGTACCGGTAAAGAACTGGTTGCACAGGCGCTGCATAAACACAGTCCTCGTGCTGAAAATCCATTCATCGCCTTAAACATGGCAGCAATTCCAAAAGACCTGCTTGAGTCTGAACTGTTTGGTCATGAAAAGGGCGCGTTTACTGGTGCACAGGGTGCACGCAAGGGTCGTTTTGAACAGGCCGATGGCGGTACGCTATTTCTGGATGAGATTGGTGACATGCCTGCCGATCTACAAACACGCTTACTGCGTGTACTTGCCGATGGTGAGTTTTACCGTGTCGGCGGTCATTCACCCGTGAAGGTTGATGTGCGCATTATTGCCGCGACTCATCAGAACCTTGAAACACGAGTTGAAGAGGGTTTGTTCCGCGAAGATCTGTTTCATCGCCTCAATGTTATTCGCATTCATATCCCCGCGCTGCGTGAACGCCAGCAGGATATTCCTTTACTGGCGAAACACTTTCTTGATAAAGCAGCGAAAGAACTGGGTATGGAATGCAAAACGCTGGATAAGGAAACAAGCGAATACATCAGCAAACTCAGCTGGCAGGGAAATGTACGCCAGCTTGAAAATGTCTGCCACTGGCTGACGGTGATGTCACCCGGACAGGATATTCATATTGATGATCTGCCCCCCGAGTTGCGCGAGAGTACAAACACCGTCAGCACCGGCACACGCTGGACCGATGCACTGCGCACCTGGGCCGAAGGCCAACTCGCCCAGGGCGAAGAAAACCTGCTCGACTCCGCCATGCCTGAATTTGAAAAAGTCATGATCAAATCCGCACTGCAAAAATCAGGCGGACGCCGCCAGGATGCCGCACACCTGCTCGGCTGGGGACGTAATACCCTGACGCGTAAGATCAAAGAGCTAGGTTTAGAAGGAACGATATAAAAAAATAAGCCGAAGCAACTGCTTCGGCTTTTTAACATTGATTAAAACAATATTAAACTGGCGTCACTTTGTGTACAGCTTCAATTGCTCTGCTTGCTAATTGATAGAGTGCCTGAGTTAAACGAACAAGAACCCAGCGTATAAAGTCAAAGGTAATTTCTTTCACCTTACTCACCACGCCACCAATTAATGACATGATTCGTTGCAACAGGCTCATGACCATGCCACCAATCTCTTTTGACGCCTGAGCACCTTTCGCCATGACCATGGCCATACGATCCAGCAGTGTAAGCCCCGTAGATAATCCTGCCTGAAACCCAATACCAACAGCCTGCATAATCTTTTTCAACACATACATGATCGCCGTTTGAATCATGGTAACGGTATTCATTGCAAACTGAAGAGGGGAGCTGGAACCTAACCAGCTATCGACCTGTGCATCCCAATCCATCGCGGGCTGTTTAACGCGTAAATTATCCCACTCCTTACTGCTCTGGACAGATTCTATATATTTTTCCATTTTATGGTATGTGATCCATGGTACGCCTGGGCTATCAATAAAACACTCAGTTCCAGGCTGTGGAACATGCGTAAATGGCCATAGTGGAATCATACTTACGACATCGGTTTTATGATACGCACGAAATATATTCTCAGGCTTAACTTGCTGGGTAACACTTTGTGCAAACTGTAGACCACCCACTCTGGG
>JAOULB010000088.1 GCA_029882235.1 Gammaproteobacteria bacterium
AAATATGGCGGAGAGAGAGGCCGCTCCCGCCCATCTCGGCAACTGCGTCCTGCGTTGCTCTACCTCCCGCCATCCTTGGCGGTCGCAAGGCTCCACGGCACCTGCACATCCATGTGCAATGGGATTCTCAACATTATTTATCATCGAGACATCGAATCCCGCCAGGGTTACAACATTATTCAAATGACAGCGACCTATCTAGCACATGTTCATTAATATGGCGGAGAGAGAGGGATTACTCGGACTTCGTCCTCGCCCTGCGGGCCGCCTTCACTTCGCTGCGGCGTTCACCCTCCTTTCAGTCGGGTGTCGAACCAGCCTGATCTAAATCGAGGCTTCGAATCCCGCCAGGGTTACAACATTATTCAAATGACAGCGACCTATCTAGCACATGTTCATTAATATGGCGGAGAGAGAGGGATTCGAACCCTCGATAGGGATAAACCTATACACACTTTCCAGGCGTGCTCCTTCAACCACTCGGACACCTCTCCAGAATTTTTAATTTTACTCGGCTTTTGAGAAAAGCACGAAAAACCACTTGCCGGAGCGAAGCGTAGGTTGCCCTGACACCGAAGGTGTAGGGTACTCATAATGAACGCTGAAAGCGTTCTATGAGTCCACCTAATGAAACCCGAAGGGGTTCTTGGTGCGGATACCTCGCCAATTTCACCTTCCCGGATGTCTCCGGAAAGCGCGCAAGGTTAAACCAGATGCTGCAGAATCGCAATTCAGCATGCCTTCAATAGCCCATCTCAATCTATTCACGTCACAATCTGCCCAAATGAGTCAAACTTACGTCACTTCCTCATGACTCAGAAGCAGAAAATCGTGTGATGCAGTTCACGTTTTCGGTATAATATCAGCACATTATAATTTTGGCATATTGCTTGCTTTTAATGTGGGTAATTACCCAAAGATTTATTGAAGTATTTAGGGTGTTTGACGGTCAAATTACTGACCAGACAAATTTGGATTCTGCGCTAAAAACGCGTTGGAATCAGCCTCACAAGGGCGAGGAAAATTGGCTAAAAATCATCAATTTCCTCCTGAGAACATCTTGAAAATATTATTTAATAATATTTTCAATAGGTTACAAGGCAATATAAATCGGCAAATAACCGTAATATTAGTAGAGCTACATGTCTGGAGTGGTATAATACGCACTCTTCCAAAATGGCTTCAGGGCCATCAGGAATAAAAGAACATAGAAGCAGGGAGTTTGAAACAGCTCTCTATATAAAAATGAATTAAGAACTGAAGATGAGAGGTAAGAGTTTTGTTTACCGTAGCAATCAGTATTTGGACAATGCAAAAGCAGGCATTCAGCGCGTCACTTGGCACCGCTGTACTTGCTGCAGTGCTTATTCATGCAAGCATGCCCCCCCGTACATTACTCGAACAGGTACAGCAATCGGGTGAATTGCATGTCATGACCCGTAATTCTGCCACCACCTTCTATGAAGGCCCTCAAGGCCCAAGCGGACTGGAATATGATCTGAGCAAA
Source organism: Gammaproteobacteria bacterium (assembly GCA_029882235.1). Lineage (GTDB taxonomy): Bacteria > Pseudomonadota > Gammaproteobacteria > UBA6429 > Thiohalophilaceae > JAOULB01. The sequence continues at coordinate 1,508 of JAOULB010000088.1, forward strand.
CAATTTGCTGACTATCTTGGTGTAAAACTTGAAATTACTGTTCGTGATAACCCTGCAGATATTCTGAAACAGCTTGAAAAAGGCCGTGCACATCTGGCTGCCGCTGGTTTGACAATCACCGATGAGCGTGCCGAAAAGGTTCGTTTTTCTACCCCATATCAGCACATCACTCAACAGCTTGTTTATCATCGTGACAACGACAAACCTCGTAACTTTGCTGAAATTAGAAAAGGCAGCATCGAGGTTATGGCAAATAGCGATCACGTCGAACAACTTGAGAATCTGAAAGTTCGCCAGCCTGAACTCAGCTGGAGAGAAAATGATGACGCCGATACCAATGAGCTACTTGACCTGGTTGCCAAACGTCTGGTCGATTACACCATTGCTGACTCAAATGAAGTCACATTAAACCGTCGCTTCCATCCAGAGCTACGTGTCGCGATGGATATCACCAAAAAACAACCACTGGCCTGGGCATTTGCTAAAGGTAAAGACGATAGTTTGTATCAGGAAGCGCAAAAGTTCATGGCGCATATGGAAAAATCAGGTGAATTAAAACGTTTGATTAAGCAAAACTATACACACGCCAGCAACTATAACTATATTGGAACCAATACTTATCTGGCACAGATACGTCGTCGCCTGCCTCGTTACCAGTTAATGTTTGAAAAAGCAGGAATGGAATCGAAGTTGGATTGGCGTTTGTTAGCATCAGTGGCCTATCAGGAATCGCACTGGAACCCACATGCAGTATCACCAACAGGTGTGCGTGGTATTATGATGCTGACCAGACGTACCGCAAAACAGATGAAAGTGAGCAACCGTGTTGATGCCAAAGAAAGTATCTTTGGTGGTGCAAACTATCTGAAAATCATGCATGAGAAAGTTACCAAGGAATACGGCGTAAAAGGCAAAGATCAGGTCTGGTTCGCACTCGCAGCCTATAACGTTGGCTTTGGTCATCTGACTGATGCCCGCATGCTGACTAAACTGCGTGGTGGTAACCCTGACCTCTGGACAGATGTGAAAGAAAACCTGCCACTGTTACGTAAGCGTAAATGGTATCGTAAAACACGCTTTGGTTATGCGCGCGGTGAAGAGCCTGTGAAGTATGTTGAGGCAATTCGCAGTTATTACGACATTCTTAACTGGTACCTTGATAACGGTAAACCACGTTATGCCGAGCGCTCTATCCTGGCCTTCCAGTCGTCTGCATTATAAGAAAGTCATATCAAGCTTAAAAAAAAGCCCGCATCAGCGGGCTTTTTTATTTCAAACGTTTCTGGCGGAAAAATTCCTGTAATAGGTTGGCACACTCTTCGGCCATAACACCGCTGGTAACCTCGACCCGATGGTTATGCCGTTCATCCTGTAATACATCAAAGACACTTTCAACGGCACCTGTACGGGGTTCTTTTGCCGCATAGACCAGACGTGAAACCCGTGAGTGAATTAACGCCCCCGCACACATCACACAGGGTTCGAGGGTGACATACAGGGTTGTATTCAATAAGCGATAATTACCAATCTGTTGAGCTGCCGCGCGCAGGACATTCACTTCGGCATGCGCGGTAGGGTCATTTGCAGAGATAGGACGGTTCCAGCCTTCAGCAATCACTTCATCATTACGCACCAGCACGGCACCGACCGGGACTTCGCCCTCAGCTGCACCACGTTGCGCGAGTTCATAAGCACGCTGCATCCAGAACAAATCCATCGCTTCTGTTTCAAGTTGTTCTGGATCATTAATATTTTCAGACATAAATTAAATAGAGTGTTCTATTCCCACTCAATCGTACCCGGCGGCTTCCCAGTCACATCATAAACCACACGTGAGATACCATCGATCTCATTCACAATACGACGCGAGACATGATCAAGAAAATCATACGGCAGATGTGCCCAGCGTGCAGTCATAAAATCAATGGTCTCAACGGCGCGCATTGCAACGACATACTGATAACGACGACCATCACCAGTGACGCCAACCGACTTAACTGGTAAGAAAACGGTAAAGGCTTGTGAGACTTTGTTATAGAGATCGGCCTTATGCAGTTCTTCTATATATATATGGTCAGCAAGTCGTAATATGTCGGCATATTCTTTTTTCACTTCGCCAAGAATGCGTACACCCAGGCCCGGTCCGGGGAAAGGATGACGATAGACCATGTCATAGGGCAATCCCAGTTCTACACCGAGTTTGCGCACTTCATCTTTAAACAATTCACGCAAAGGCTCACACAGTTTTAATTTCATGTGCTCAGGTAAGCCACCAACATTATGATGTGACTTGATCAAATGCGCCTTACCCGTTTTTGCTCCTGCCGACTCAATAACATCAGGATAGATCGTTCCCTGTGCCAGCCATTTTGCCGAGGTAAGTTTGTTCGACTCTTCCTCAAAGATTTCGACAAACAGATTGCCGATTATTTTTCTTTTCTCTTCGGGATCAGTCTTACCTTTTAACGCTTTAAGAAAACGCGCCTCGGCATCGACACGAATGACTTTCACCCCCATGTGTTCAGCAAAAGTGGCCATGACCTGATCGCCTTCTTTAAATCGAAGCAATCCATTATCAACAAACACACAGGTCAGTTGTTCGCCAATAGCACGATGCAATAACGCCGCGACGACCGATGAATCAACGCCACCGGAAAGCCCAAGAATCACTTCATCCTTGCCCACTTCTTCGCGAATCCGTGCAATATTATCGTCAATAATATTTCCGGCATTCCAGAGACTCTGACAGGCACAGATTTCATGCACAAAGCGTTCAATGATGCGTTGCCCCTGTTGGGTATGCGTCACCTCTGGATGAAACTGTAAACCATAAAAATTCCGCGACGTGTCTGCAATCCCGGCGATGGGGGCATTATCGGTGGAGGCCATCAAAATAAATCCATCCGGCATCTCTTCGACACGATCACCATGACTCATCCAGACATCAAGCAGGCCATAACCTTCTTCGCTGGTATGGTCTTCGATATCTTTTAACAGTGGAGTATGGCCTCTGGCTCGAACCTGGGCATAGCCATATTCATGATGGTCAGAATTCTGGACTCGTCCGCCAAGCTGCGCTGCCATAGTCTGCATGCCGTAACAGATTCCCAGCACAGGTACACCAAGCTCAAAAACGACCTGCGGTGCCGAGGGTGCATCTGCTGCTGTCGTACTTTCGGGACCGCCAGATAGAATGATACCTTTGGGTGCAAAGTCTCGAATCTCCTCTTCGGACATCTCCCAACTATGCAGCTCACTATAGACACCGGCCTCACGGATGCGGCGGGCGATGAGCTGGGTATATTGAGAACCAAAATCGAGGATTAGAATTCGGTCGGCATGAATATCAGTGGACATAAAATAATCTCAAAAAAATACAAACTGTGATTCTGCAGTAGTACCGCAGCCCGCAAAGCTGGAATATCAGGGAATTATATCATGCTGACAGGCAGGTAGATAAAAACCCTATATTTATTTCATCAGAGCCAGCAGCTTATCCTCATCTAGAATCTCGACACCCAACTGCTCCGCCTTGGTCGCTTTGGAGCCTGGATTTTCACCCACAACAACATAATCGGTTTTTTTCGAGACGCTACCGGTTACCTTGGCACCTAGCGCTATCAGTTTTGCCTTGGCCTCGTCACGCCCCATGCTGGATAAGGTTCCGGTGATAACAAATGTCTTTTCCGCAAGGGTCTGTTTGCTTTTTGGTGTGACCTCTATATCTGGCCAGCTAATTCCGGCTTTAAGCAGTTTATTGATGACATCACGATTATGCTTTTCGTGAAAAAAATGACAAATACTTTCTGCGACAATCGGGCCCACATCCGACACATTAATAAGTTCGTCTTCTTTAGATTTCATCAGGGCATCAAAGCTACCGAAATGCTGCGCCAGTGTTCGAGCCGTGGTTTCACCCACCTGACGAATACCCAGTGAGAATATAAACCGATCAAGGGTTGTGCTCCTGGACTTATCAAGCGCATCAATCAGGTTTTGAGCTGATTTATCCGCCATGCGTTCTAGGCCTGCAACATCATCTTTTTTCAAGGTAAAGAGATCAGCCGCATCATGAATTAAACCTTCATCAACCAGTTGCTCAACCAGCTTATCGCCAAGTCCATCAATATCCATGGCCTTACGCGCAGCGAAATGTTTAATGGCTTCTTTACGTTGCGCCTCACAGAACAGACCACCGGTACAACGAGCGGCCGCTTCATCATCCAGACGCAACACTTCAGATCCACAAACAGGACAATGCGCTGGCATTTTGAATTTACGTGCGCCTTTCTTACGTTTGGACGTGACGACGCTGACGACTTCAGGGATCACATCACCTGCTCGACGTACAATAACCGTATCGCCAACACGCACGTCCTTACGATCAATTTCATCCTGATTATGTAGAGTGGCATTTGTGACGGTGACACCACCGACAAAAACGGGTTCCAGCCTGGCGACAGGCGTCAGGGCACCCGTCCGTCCGACCTGAACATCAATGGCGAGCAGTGTTGTCATTTCTTCCTGTGCTGGAAATTTATGCGCAATCGCCCAACGCGGTGCACGCGAAACAAACCCCATCACATCCTGCTCTGCAAGGCCGTCGACCTTATACACAACGCCATCGATGTCATAATTGAGCTGTTCTCTTTTATTGAGAATGTTTTGATAATACTCAAGACAGCCTTTAACTCCCTTAACGACTTTAAGTTCAGGGTTTAATCGTAAACCCCAGTCGCGTAATTGTTTAAGAATGTCACTATGTCTGCTTGCAAGCTTGCCCCCTGTGACCTGACCAACACCATAGCTATAAAACTCCAGCGGTCTTGTTGCAGTGATATTTGAATCAAGCTGACGCAGGCTGCCTGCTGCTGCGTTACGCGGATTAGCAAAGGTTTTTTCACCTTTAGCTCGTTGGGTCTCATTGAGTTTATTAAATCCAGATTTAGTCATGATGACTTCACCGCGCACTTCAAGTGTTTGCGGGAAGCCTTTGCCATGCAATTTTAATGGAATGGTTTCGATTGTTCTCACATTCTGTGTCACATCCTCACCACTACTCCCATCGCCACGTGTCGCACCGCGAACCAATACACCATCTTCGTACAACAGGCTAATCGCCAGACCATCAAGCTTGGGTTCTGCAGCGTAGGTAATTTCTTTTCTTTCTAGCTTTTCACAGATGCGTCGATCAAAATCACTGACTTCCTGTTCATCAAAAGCATTGTTTAATGACAACATCGGCACTTTATGTTTGACCTCAGCAAAGGCCTTGAGCGGTGCAGCGCCGACGCGTTGCGTTGGCGAGTCAGTCGTAATTAAATCCGGATATTCCTGTTCCAGCGCCTGCAACTCACGCAACAGACGATCATATTCGCTATCTGGAATCTCTGGCGCATCCTCAACATAATAAAGATAGTTGTGATGATTGATCTCATCACGGAGTTGTTGCACACGTTTTTTAGCTTCGGCTGCAGTAGTCATAACTCTAAAACTTAATCATGTCGGCGTAGTTTTTTTGCCGCCACCTGTTGTTTAAATCGAAAGGCATCGACTTTTTCTCGCATATGAGCAATTGATTGCTCGGTAAGAAGATTTCGTGATTCATCACACAACTCACCATTAAGAAACTGACTCAGCTCTTTGGCTTTATCCAGAGTTAATTCCAGTGCCTGTTTCCCTTCTATTGGACCAGGCAATTGCATAAACACAGAAACACCCGGTGTCGACAGGGAACGTATGTTAACTAATTCAAAATTACCCGGTTCAATCGCATTGGCGATACTGCATATCGCATTACCCTCTGTTACTTTCTGATCACCATAGTAATGAAAAATCTGCATGGCGCCATGCCGAAAGCCTGCCTGCTCCGTCACTGACATAATTTCATCGCCTGAAAACATCAGACCATCTCGAGCGAGAATATGAAAAACAAGCACCAGTTGTTCTCCAGGATCAACATCGACCGAATCATCCCAGCCAATATGAATATCTTCACCCAGAGTTTCAGTATTTTTATCTGAGCGTGAAGCGACTATAGAACCAAGTTGTTCAAAATCTTCATCACTAATAGCTGGACCGATGCGCTCTTCCTCAGCCGAGGATGCGTTGTCAAAACCAAACATGGATTTCAGCCGTGACATTATCGAAGGAGAATCTTCGTATTGTTCTGAGGCATCTTTTGGGTCACGGTAATAGAGATAAATTCCGGCAACAATGGCCAGACCGATAAAAATTAGAATGAGACGCAACGGATCCATTGTAGATGCATCCTGAGGTTTAGA
>JAOULB010000434.1 GCA_029882235.1 Gammaproteobacteria bacterium
TGAGATGGTGGAGATACCCATCTTTGAGGTGATCTTGTACAGGCCTTTGTTAATACCTTTGCGATACTGCTGCGCCAGGCGTGGCTTAACGCCGTCATTGACTTCACCCTTACGGGCCATGTCATTCAGACATTCATAGGCTAGATAAGGGAAAATGGCCGTGGCACCATAACCAATCAGTGTGGCAAAGTGATGCGGGTCACGTGCGGTGCCTGTTTCGACGACGATGTTGGCATCACAACGCAGGCCTTCGCGGATCAGACGATGATGCACGGCACCGGTGGCCAGTAATGCAGGGACAGGCAGGGTATCAATACTGATTGATTTATCAGACAGCACCAGGATGACCTTGCCTGATTTGACTGCGGCAACGGCCTGATCACAGACGGCTTCAATCGCCGCTTTCAGATTTCCTGTTGCGGGATATTCGAGACTAATGCGTTCATGACTATAGTGTTTGTCATTAATACTTAATAGCTGATTGAATTTGCCTTCTGATAACACGGGCGAGTCAACGCGTAGACGCACCGCATGGTTGTCGCTCTCATCAAACATGTTCTGTTCGGCACCGAAGCAGGTCTCCAGTGACATCACGACCTGTTCACGAATCGGATCGATGGGTGGGTTTGTTACCTGAGCAAACTGCTGGCGGAAGTAATCGTAGGGCGAACGGATCTGACGTGACAGTACCGGCAATGGTGTATCGTCACCCATGGAGCCAATCGCTTCCTGACCACTTTCAGCCAGTACACGGATGACCTGATCGCGTTCTTCATTCGATATCTGGAACAGCTTCTGATAGACGTTGTAGGTCTCTTCATCCATGCTCTCACCACTCCCGCTTTCATCCAGACAGGATTCCAGGCGGATGCATTGGCTATCCATCCATTTGCGATAGGGGTGGGCCGATTTCAGACGGTTATCAATATCTTCAGGGAGTAACAGTTCACCGGTTTCGGTATCGGCGGCGATCATCTGGCCGGGTTTGAGGCGACCTTTCATGACCACGTCCTGAGGTTCGTACTCATAAACGCCAATTTCAGAGGCCAGCGTAATGTGGCGATCTTTGGTAATGACCCAACGGGCTGGGCGCAGACCATTGCGATCCATGGAACAGGCGGCATGACGACCATCGGTCATGACAATACCGGCTGGACCATCCCAGGGCTCCATGTGCATGGAGTTGTATTCATAGAAGGCATGCAGATCTGGATCCATGGTCTTCACATTCTGCCAGGCGGGTGGAATCAGCAGGCGCATAGCACGGAAGATATCGATACCACCAGCGAGCAGGCCTTCAAGCATGTTGTCGAGACTGTTTGAATCAGATCCCGTCAGTGAGACCAGTGGGCGCACATCTTCCATATTCATATGTGGTGATTCAAATTTGTGACCACGGGCGACCGACCAGTTGCGGTTACCCTGAATGGTATTGATTTCACCATTATGCGCCAGGTAGCGGAATGGCTGCGCCAGACGCCACTGTGGCCAGGTATTGGTGGAGAAACGCTGATGGAAAACTGCGAGGGCGGTTTCCAGCTTTTTGTTGCCCAGATCCTGATAGAACACCGGCAGGTATTCAGGCATCACCAGTCCCTTGTAGGAAATCACACTGGAGGACAGGCTTGGGATGTAGAACATCTCATCCTTCGGCTCAATGGTCTTCTCGGTGCGACGACGGGCTATATATAAGTGGCGCTCAAAATTGGTCTGGTCCATGCCAGCTGGGGCATTGACGAAAATCTGCTCAATCACGGGCAGGCTCTTGAGGGCTTCTTCACCACAGGCGGATTCATCGGTTGGCACGGTGCGCCAGCCCTGTACATCCAGCCCTTCGGCCTTGAGTTCTTTTTCGAGCTGGCTGCGGGCGGCATCGGCCAGCTTGCTATCCTGATTCAGGAAGACCATGCCGACGGCATAGAGATCGGTTATTG
>JAOULB010000089.1 GCA_029882235.1 Gammaproteobacteria bacterium
AGTACCTTTAGCCGGAAGTAGTTCCTGTTTGTTTATTAATAAAGAACAGGCGGCGGGTTTTGCTGTGGTATCACGATAACGTTGATCCCATTTGATCTGATCGGGCTTGTTCACGTTTATCGACGCCAGAAGGCGGGACTCAGTAATACCAGCAGGGTAAAGATTTCCAGTCGGCCTAATAACATGGCAAAGGCCAGCACCCATTTGGCGACGTCGGTGAGTGAGGCGTAGTTGGATCCGACTTCATTCAGACCGGGGCCGAGGTTATTGATACAGGCAGCGGTCGCAGAGAAGGCGCTGATTTGATCCAGCCCGGTGAGCATCAGTATCAACATGATGACAACAAAGATCGCAACATAGGTAGCGAAAAATCCCCACACTGCTTCAATGACGCGATCAGGTAAGGCGGTATCGCCCACTTTAATCGGAATAATGGCACGGGGGTGAATGACGCGTTTGATTTCGCGCATACCCTGTTTCAGCAGGAGTAAAAAGCGAATCACTTTCATGCCGCCACCCGTTGAGCCAGCACAGGCGCCAATAAAACTGGTGAACAATAGCAGCACCGGTAAAAAGCCGGGCCAGTTATGGTACTCGGCGGTCGTAAAACCGGTTGTGGTACCAATCGATACCGCCTGAAACACACCAGAAAGGATGGCATCTTCAGGGAATATAATTACATCTTTATAATACAGATAGGCCGATGAGATTGCGCCGACGGTAAACAGGATGCCCAGATAGGTTTTAAATTCGACATCACGAAAATAATGTAAGGGGTTACGATCACGCCAGGCGGTAAAGTGCAGTGCAAAGTTAACCCCGGCGAGCAGCATAAAGACAATCGCGACGACTTCAACCTGGGGCATATCATTAAAGTAACCCATGCTCTCATCGTGTGTAGAGAAACCACCAATGGCGATAGTCGAAAAACTATGGCCAATCGCGTCAAACAGAGTCATGCCCGCAGCCCAGTAAGCGAGTGCACAGGCGACAGTAAGAGAAAGATAGATATACCAGAGTGCCTTGGCGGTTTCAGTGATGCGTGGTGTGAGTTTGCTGTCTTTCATTGGCCCCGGTGTTTCGGCGCGATACAGCTGCATACCACCAATCCCCAGCATGGGCATAATCGCCACCGCAATCACAATAATACCGATGCCACCGAGCCACTGCAGTTGCTGACGATAATAGAGAATGGATTTGGGCAGGTCTGCCAGTTGCGTGATTACGGTTGCACCTGTGGTGGTGAGCCCGGATAAGGATTCAAACACCGCATTCGTGAAACTCATATGGATGTGTTCATTGAGATACAGGGGCAGGGCACCGACCAGACCGAGTACCGTCCAGAACATGGCGACAATGACAAAGCCATCACGCATACGAAATTCTTTGCGATAACGATTAACCGGCGCCCATAGAATGAAGCCGACCATGATGGTCAGGGTGAAGGCTTTCACGAACGGTGCTAATGCCTGATCCTGATAATAGAGTGATACCAGCATGGGTGGGATCAGCGAGGTGCTGAACACCATCAGGAACAGACCAAGCACACGTTGTACGGCGAATACCTGCATAGTGATTATATAAAGGTGATCCCAACCTGGAACAGTCGCTCGACCTCATCAATGCGATTCTTATCCACCAGGAATAAGATGACATGGTCTTCGGACTCAATCACGGTATCGTGGTGGGCAATGATTACCTCACCGTTTCTGACGATGGCACCGATACTGGTGCCCTGCGGTAGTTTTAGATCTTCGATACTGGAACCCACCACTTTGGAGTTACTGCTATCGCCATGGGCAATCGCTTCAATCGCCTCAGCAGCACCGCGACGTAGTGAATGCACATTCACCACATCGCCACGCCGGATATGCGTGAGCAGGGTACCAATGGTGGCCAGCTGTGGAGAGATCGCAATATCGATATCACCACTCTGAACCAGATCAACATAGGCGGTACGATTGATTAGCGCCATGACCTTGCGTGCACCGAGTCGCTTCGCCAACATTGAGGACAATATATTGGCTTCATCATCATTGGTCAGGGCACAGAACACATCGGTATTTTCGATGTTTTCTTCCATCAGCAGTTCTTCATCGGCGGCATCGCCCAGCAGCACAATTGTTTTTTCGAGTTCATTGGCCAGCGCGGTTGAGCGTTCGATATTATGGTCAATCAGTTTAACCTGATAATCATTTTCCAGTGTCTTGGCCAGACGTCGACCAATATTACCGCCACCCACCAGCATAATGCGTTTATATGGTTTATCGAGGCGGCGTAATTCACCGATGACGTTTTTAATATCTTTGGGTGCTGCGACGAAAAAGACTTCATCATCAGCTTCGATAACAGTAGTGCCTTCGGGCGGGATGGCGCGATCACGTCTGAAGATGGCAGCAACCCGGGTTTCGATACCGGGCATATGATCGCGCAATTCTTTCAGTTCATGGCCGACCAGTGGGCCACCGTAATAGGCTTTTACACCGACCAGTTGCACCAGCCCATCGGCAAAGTCGAGCACCTGTAGTGCACCGGGGTATTCAATCAGGCGTTGAATATTCTGAGTGATTAATTGTTCTGGACTAATGAGGACATCAATCGGTAAGGCCTCCTGACTAAACAGCTTCGGATGACGCAGATAATCAATATCACGTACACGTGCGATCTTGGTCGGGGTATGAAACAGGGTGTAGGCGATTTGGCAGGCAACCATATTGGTTTCGTCGGAATCCGTCACGGCGATGATCATATCGGCATCATCAGCACCGGCCTTGCTTAGAATATGTGGGCGTGAACCATGACCGGTGACCGTGCTGATGTCCAGACGGTCACGCAGGGCATGCAGTACTTTTTCATTATGATCGACAATGGTGATGTCATTGGCTTCGGTTGAAAGGTTAGCTGCAACCGAGCTACCGACCTGACCAGCACCGAGGATTATTATTTTCATTGTTATCGGTTCGTTATTGTCTTAATGCAGTTTATTATTCCTGACTAATCGACTTCGGGTCGATACCCAGTGAACGCAGTTTACGGTAAAGATGGGTTCGTTCAAGCCCGGCGATTTGCGCCACCTTGCCAACGCTGCCGTTATTCTGCCGCAGCTGAAATTCCAGATAATCGCGTTCAAACATTTCGCGCGCTTCACGTAAAGGCAGTTCATAACTCGCCTTAGCAGAAGCAGATTTTGCTGATGTTGATGGCTGTTCGCCTAAACAGAGTTCAACTTCTTCCAGGCTGATTTCATCACTACTACCTGTTATTAATAAACGTTGCACCAGATTCATGAGTTCGCGAATATTGCCGGGCCAGGTGTAATTGCGTAAACGGTTTTGCGCGGCCATGCTGAATTTACGATAAGGCAGTTTTTCCTGATCAACATAAACAGAAATATAGTAATTGAGTAACTCAGGCACATCTTCACGATGTTGTCGTAGTGCGGGAACCTGTATCGGCAGTACATTCAGCTGGTAATACAGATCCTGTCTGAATTTTTTTTCAGTAACCAGCTTTTCGAGTTGACGATGGGATGCCGCGACAACGCGTGCGTTTAGATCCAGTTGTTGATTACCATTGATACGATAATATTTTTTGGTTTCCAGCACGGCTAATAGTTTCGCCTGTGTGGTCAGATCCATTTCACTAATATCATTAAACAGTACGGTGCCACCACTAGCCTGTTCTAGTAGACCAAGATGGGCCTGCTCATTGTCTTCATAACCAAAGATTTCTCGTGCCGCCTGTTCGGGATCAAGCGAAGCAATATTAATTTCTATAAATTTATTTTCTTTGTGCGGGCTACACAGATGCAGGTAATGGGCAATGACATTGATACCACTGCCAGACTCACCCGTGATGAGTATGGGGGTTTCATGCATGGCCAGCCGTTGTACCTGTTCACGCAGTTGTTGCATGGCAGCACTTCTGCCAACCGGTTCAGAAACACCGACTTTTGCGGTTTGAGTGTCGCTGGCTTTTTGTTTGCTGCCCTTCTGTAACGCATTCTCAATAATTAATAACAGCTTGGTGAGGGATAAAGGCTTTTCGACAAAATCAAAGGCACCGAGCCGCGTCGCTTCCACCGCTGTTTCGACCGTACCATGACCGGACATCATCACCACCGGGGCGAGAGCACCGGCCTCAACCCATTCTTTCAGTAGCGTAATACCATCCACATCCGGCATCCAGATGTCGAGCAGGATTAGATCGGGCTGGTCGTTCTGTAAGATCTGACGTGCGGACTTGCCATCTTCAGCCGTGCTGACCTGATAGCCTTCGTCTTCAAGAATTTCCTGGATCAGGTTACGAATATCAGGCTCATCATCCACCACCAGAATAGCCGGGCTTTGCCGGGTATGGGCACTGTGATGGATCGATTGGCTGGATGCGTTATGCAGCTGCATCGTTATTCGTCTCCAGTTGAGGTTCCGAGTCGCTATCAGTGTCGGTGATTCGTTCATCTGACGCAACAGGTAGGCGTAATATAACACTGACACCGCCCTCAGGCAGGTTTTCTGCGCGAATCATACCGCCATGCTCTTCGATGATCTTTTTCACGATCGCCAGACCCAGTCCACTGCCTTTGGGTTTAGTGGTGACATAGGGTTCAAACAGGTGTTCAAACACATCTTCTGGAATGCCAGGGCCGTTGTCCTCGATTTGCAGCTCGATATACTGGCTACGTGCATCTTCGACTGCCTGAGTAATGAGTCGAATCTGACCCGGCTGCTCATCATCCATCGCCTCCAGGGCATTCTTGATCAGGTTATGCAGCAGCTGACGCAGACGCCCGACATCAGCCTTGACCAGCGGCAGCTGCTTATCGAGTTGTAAGCTAAAGCGTGTGCGGCTCTCGTTGGTCCGATAGAGCTCGTAGACTTCGGCAATGATGGTGTTCAGATCAATCGCCTGTAATTGCAGTGCTGGCATGCGGGCATAATCCGAGAAGGCCTTGACCATTTCTTTCAGTGTTTGTACCTGTTGCACGATGGTGTGGGTGGAGCGATCCAGTACCTCGGCATCTTCAGCATCCATGGTATCGAGATATTTGCGCCGTAGACGCTCGGCGGAGAGCTGGATCGGGGTTAGCGGATTCTTGATTTCATGCGCGAGTCGACGCGCCACTTCACCCCAGGCGGCATTGCGCTGGGCCTGTTGCAGGTTAGTGATGTCATCAAACACGATCATATGTCCGCCCTGCAAGGTAATCGTATGGGGCAGTGAGGTACCGCGACACATCAGCACCTGGCGGCCAGCGCCACTGAACAGAGTGACCTCGTCATGCCATTCCTGTTCGTTATTGCTGAGATGAGGTTGAATCACGTCAATAAATTGCTGGATCTGAGGATAGTTGCTGGCGATATCCGCCAGTGCAAGACCATAGTTTTCATGCAAGGGAACCCCCAGGATCTGAAATGCGGTGGGGTTGCTGCTATGCAAATGATGTTCATCATCAAAGGTCAGCACCCCAGATGACAGATGGGCTAGCACCACTTCGAGATAGGCGTTCTGCTGTTCCATTTGTTGCTGGCTCAGGCGCGCTGCATCATCGGCCAGGGCGATCTTGCGGGTCATCTCATTAAATGATTTTACCAGCTGGCCCAGTTCGTCACGGCTGGCGGGGGGCAGGCGCGTGTCATAATTACCAGCCGCGACGGCCTGAGTGCCTTCGACCAGATCGGTAATCGGTGCGACCATACGACGCGAATAATAGAACGCGGCCCAGATGGCGGTGAGGATACTGAGTAACAACACCAGCGAAAGGGTCAGGATAAAGCTGTATTTCAGCGGCAGGCGCATATAGGCCAGCTCGTTATAGTCACCAAAGGCGGTCTGTACACTAGCGGCGAGATTGTTAATGCGCTCGGGGATATCGTACAGGGCCTGCAGGATACGTTTTTCGGTGACTGGATGACTCGGCGGGATATGTACCGCAATACGAATGGAGAGCTCCTTGTCGGAAATAGGAATCAGGCCGATCTCAGGGCGGCTTTGTTGTGTCTTTAAATAGTTAGTATCAGAGAGACCCTGGGGAACCAGTCGCCCGGTTTCCTTACTGCTGGTTGCGATAATGCGGCCACTGGCCGAGAACAGCGTCAGCTCCGCCATGCCGGCGCTACTGCGAAAATCATTCAGGGACGGGGCCACCAGACCATCGGGTACACCCTGTATCTGTTTGCCGGAATCCTCAACCTCACGCAGCAGTTCATGCATGCGGATCCCCAGTGAGGCCTGACTCAACTCCAGCGCATCTTTGAGTGCATCTTCGACGCGCACATCAAACCAGCTGTCGATACCGCGCTGCAGAAATTCGAGCGAGAAGTAGTACACCACCGAGACGGGTGTGACCGACAGAATGACAAACATCACCACCAGACGCGCTGTAAGCCGAGAGCCGGTGACCCGGGCGCGGTACTGTTTGATCATTTGATAGATGTTATTGCCGATCAGGGCAATCATCAGGACGATGGCGAGAATATTGATGCCCAGCAGCACTGAATAAAGTCGTCCGAACAGGATGGAGTTCTGGGTCGCGCCACTTAATAAATAGAGCGACGACAGCAGCAACACGAACATAATGGCGACCACGGTGGTGCCATTCATAAACTGTTTAATTGCTTGTCTTATTGCTGTAATGGCCATGAGTACCAGTCACTTGAAAGACGCCAGTCCGAAGACAGATAGGCCAGTGGCCGCATCGGAGCCGGCAGGGATTCAATATCCAGGTAAACGCGCAGGTTCACCTGATAACGTTCATCCTCCTCAATCAGTCCTTTATCGATCAGCGGCAGGTTGGTGACCTGACCCAGCGTTGACAGGGTTGCAGTCAGACTGTTGTAGTTATGCTGCGCGCCACTGTTGAGGTTGTTAATAATATATTTTTTAGTCAGCGCGTGATACAGCAGTAAATAGCCCTGTTGCAGCGTCGCGACCTCTTTATTCCAGAGCCAGCTACGCTGGCGTTCAACGCCAATGTCCATCAGGATGATCAGCGGGATACCACTTTGCAGCGCACGCTGGGCCTCATCCGAAAAGGTGTAATTGATGCGGGCGTTGAGTACGTAGACATTATCGCGCAACTCGGTGGCGACACTCCTGACCTTAAACTCAGCGGCCTGTGACAGTGGAGCAAAGCCGGCGATCAGTATCCCTAGCGACAGGGCGCGCAGTGATCGGGCCATCGGCCAGCGTTGTTTTGGTTTAGCTGGATTTATACAGGCAAGCATAATAAAAGCCATCCATCTCATCATCACCCGGCAGAATCTGTCGTCCTGCATCGGTTGACTGTCCCCATTCCCCCTCAATGTGCTGCAGCCTGGCATCACCAGTCTGAGCGAGGAAGTGTTGTATCTGTAGTGTATTCTCAACCGGCAATATTGAGCAGGTTGCATACAGGAGCATACCCCCAGGCTTGAGCAAGGGCCACAGTTTGCTGAGGATTTTGCGCTGGATTTCAACCAGCGTGTCGATGTCAGACTGGCGTCGTAGCAGTTTGATATCCGGGTGACGACGGATCACACCGGTGGCACTACAGGGGGCATCCAGCAGGATGCGGTCGAAGGGCTGTCCGTCCCACCAGTCTTCTGGCCTGAGGCCATCACCACAGATTAGTTTGGCCCTGAGTCCAGCGCGTTGTAGATTTTCCTCAATACGTTTGAGGCGCTCAGGCTCAATATCAACGGCAAGCATCTCCGCCAGCTCGGGCTGAGATTCGATTATATGCAGGGTTTTACCCCCGGGCGCGGCACAGGCATCAAGAATGCGC
>JAOULB010000090.1 GCA_029882235.1 Gammaproteobacteria bacterium
TTTTGCCAGACGTTCGACATGCTGGATGGCGCGCAGGTCTTTGGAGTTCATGATGTAAGTGCCATGATCATCTTCCATGATCGGCATATATTCACCGGGTCGGTTTTGCTCTTCGATTAAAAAGACTTTATCGGCATCGGGATGACGTTGGCGTTGATCGGACTCGGGAAAGAGTTCGGGGGTTTTTATTGCCGCCATGGCATCAAAATCAATTTTCTGAATGTCGCCGCTTTCTGTTTCATCGGCCTGATGCAGGTTGTACTCCCAACGACAGGCATTGGTGCAGCTACCCTGATTGGGATCACGATGATTAAAGTAACCGGACAACAGACAACGCCCGGAATAGGCAATACACAAGGCGCCATGGACAAACACTTCTAGCTCCATGTCGGGACATTGCTGGCGTACTTCTTCAACTTCATCGAGTGAAAGTTCGCGTGACAAAATAACGCGCTCAATACCAATCGACTGCCAGAATTTGACCGCGGCATAGTTGACGGTATTGGCCTGCACGGAAAGATGAATGGGCACTTCGGGCCATTTTTCACGCACCATCATGATTAAACCAGGGTCAGCCATGATCAGGGCATCGGGTTTGAGTTCGATCACCGGTGCCATATCGGCGAGATAGGTTTTCAGTTTGGCGTTATGCGGCAGAATATTACTGGCGACAAAGAATTTTTTACCGAGTTGATGGGCTTCATTGATGCCGGTGGCGAGATTTTCGAGCTTGAAGTCATTGTTTCTGACACGCAGGCTGTAACGCGGTTGTCCGGCATAGACCGCATCGGCGCCATAGGCAAAGGCATAACGCATATTTTTGATCATGCCTGCGGGGAGCAGGAGTTCCGGCGATTTCATTTGCGCATCTCAAAGTATCTGGGTCAGGTATTCTAGTTGAATCGGTCTAACTTGCCCATCGATGTCGATGGAAAAATGGTTAAAAATTGAACAATAATTTTATAAAACATCGGGTTTTGTTTTTGACATTCAAATGTAAAAATTTTGGCGCTGGTTAATAATTGTTCTGAACAAATTTAAGGGAAAAACGGACTGATTTCGGCTCAGAATAGTTGGATTTTTACCATTGTAAAATTATGAAAACATTTGTTTCAGCAAAACAGCAATTTAAGAAAAAAAGTAGACTCGGTCTATTTTTATGGGCTAAGCTGGCTAGTCATTTTGGCGGGAAGATCAAGTCAAAATGTGCTTGACAGGCTATGGCATATTAAGTGCATGATAGGTTGTTCCATTTTTAAACAAATAATAAACGAAAAAGGGGCACTAGGATGGCGACAACACAACCAGCTGCCGTAGATAGACGTGCAGAATCAATCAGCAAGTTAAAGACCTTGCTGGAATCTAGAACTGAAACACTTGCCTTGTTCAGTCAACTGGCAGGTATGCGACCCTATAAACCCGATCGGGAAGTTCAACTCGTACTACAGGATTTTTGTGAGGCACTTGTTGACTACACAGCCAGTGCGCACTTCCAGTTATATCGTTTTATTGAAGAAGATGCCGAGCGACGTACCGGTGTACGTAATATTGCAGAAACGGTTTATCCCAGTATTGCGGAGTCGACGCGTTTTATTCTCGACTTTAATGAGAAATATGATTGCGAAGACCACTGTGACAATCTGGCTCAGCTTGATAATGATCTATCCAAACTGGGTGAAATTCTGGCGGACAGATTATCGCTTGAAGACCAGGTCATTGCTGCAATGACGAGTTCTTCGCCAGCCTGATTATCTCGCTGACCATCTGGTCAGCGGCCCCCTTATTTTATATTGGGAACCATTCAGGGCCTATCGTCTTTGGAACAAGACGTAAGGGCTCTGGGTTCTCAGCATAGCCGTTATTCTCTCTCGCTTTATTCTCACCTGAAATGGCGAGTACGGCTTCCTCAAGCGATATTTCCTCGACTTCATAAATCGGCAAAATTTGCTTAAACATGGCGTTTCCTCCGTTATTTGACATGTTATATAGCTCTTTTAAACTAATTTATCAAGAGTGTGATGTAAGTTATTGATTTATAGTTGATCAATGACAATGCGCATGCACAAAAAAACAGGCATATCGCCTGTTTTTCAGAGCTGACCAGGGGCTCGCAGAATTATTAACGGGATTTCAAATGATGCAGACCAGACAGTGATTTGTCTGCGCGTGCCTTTTCGATCCGCAGTTGAATATGTTCGCCATAACTAATCTGCTTGCGCAGGTAATACGCAAGGCCAAATATAGCCAGCAGGGTCGATAGAATAGTAAATAAACTCACGGCACCACCTAATTTTTGTTTCGGTCGGAATGAAGTATTCCGGCTACTCAATATGAATATCGGCTTTCCGATAGACAGGTTTAGATTAATATTATTTTTTAAATCAAACAGATACCCTGTTCATGCTTGAAATGTGAACAAATTGGCAATAACAGGAAAAATGTGGGATTAAACGCCGGGAATGGCGATATTTTCGTCTTTTGACAGCACGGTCAGCGGATTTTTACCCAGGATAGGCATCATGCGTTTCAGCAGCGGGATCGAATCCTGGCCAAGGCGGTTTTCGTAAATGACCATGTAGGTCATGACCCGTTGCAGGTATTCACGGGTTTCCTTGAAGGGAACCAGCTCAACCCAGACATCGGCAGGCAGTACACCCTGCTCAGGGATCCACTGTTTCACCCGGTGGTGGCCGGCGTTATAGGCCGCCGTGGCGAGTACGGCATTGCCATCAAACTTGTCGTTGACCTTTTTCAGGTACTGCACACCAAGACGAACATTGGTTTTGATATTCAGGATATCGTTCTG
Organism: Gammaproteobacteria bacterium; assembly: GCA_029882235.1. Taxonomy (GTDB): domain Bacteria; phylum Pseudomonadota; class Gammaproteobacteria; order UBA6429; family Thiohalophilaceae; genus JAOULB01. Next base: position 2,807 of record JAOULB010000090.1, read on the forward strand.
ACGAGGACGACGCAGTTGCATACTGCGGGCAACCTGTCGGGCCGTGCCTGGCATGAGTTGCATCAGGCCCAGAGCACCAGCGTGGGAGCGAGCATCAGCGGTGAAGGCACTTTCCTGGCGAATAATCGCAAAGGCCCAGGCCGGATTGATGTTTGTCTTGGTAGCATGTTTGAGTACCAGTTGCTGGTGGGCAAGCGGAAAACGCATTTCCAGATCGTCCCAGTATTCAGCCTGGGCAAGTGTGACAATGGCGCGATCATGCCAGCCCATTTCATGTGCCAGACTGGCTGCCTTTAGTCGTTGTACGCCATCCATTTGTGTCAGGGCGGCGTTCCATTCGCGTCTGGCCTCAACAATGCGTTTGAGGAAGAACAGTTCGCCCGCACGTAACAGGGCAGGTTCTTCTTTCAGGCTGGCAAAATCAGTACCTGAATAGGTGAGTGGTTTATGCGCGAATTTGTAGGACAGACCGGCACGGTCAGCGGCCAGAAAACTGTAATAGCTGCGGTCATTGGCATTGAGTAGATATAAGCCGCGAGCCTCTTCCATATGGCCGAGTGACTCCAGTGCGCGTGCACGCCAATATTGCCAGCGGACAGTATGTTGAGAATCGGAGGAGAGCTGGCCTAACCAGTCCAGGGCCGAACGCCAGTCTTTATCACGCAGGGCAGACAAGACGTAGTAATCTAATACTTTGTCATCCAGTGCGGCCGGGCCTAATTTTTTCAGCAGTTTGTCAGCATAGTCTTCATTGCGTTGTTTTAGCTTATAGACCAGCCGACGTTCAGCACGATGACGTTCTGTGGCGGTAAATTCATATTCATCTAGCAGCTCCAGCCAGCGCTCAGCAGCTTTGATGTCATCACGTCGTGCCATACTGCGGATGCCATCGACCAGCATCCAGCGGACGGCTGGGAGTTGTTCGTATTCGCCTAGCTCATGCACTTTGTCGACTAATTCGGGCTTGCGGCGAACCTTGGCCCACAGGTTAACCCACTTTTGATCCTGCTTGTTGAGCATGGTGCGAGCCAGGTATTTCGCCAGTCGTGGACGGCCGGCAGTCATGGTGAGACGAATACGTTCCCATACCAGCTCATTATTCAGAATGCCTGCATCACGCAGTGCCTGGAATGCATAGTTACAGCTATTAGGTAATGATTTGCCCGTGCGCCAGAGTTCCTTGCTAACGTCTATAGCCCGGTGATCGCCAAGCTCAAACAGGGCGCGGGCATAGTTACAGCGCAGATTACTGTCATTGACCAGATAAAAGTTATCCACCAGTTCGCGCCATTTTTTCTTTCTGGCCAGACTCTTGAGCCAGGCATGGCGAAGTTTGTTTGAAAGTGGAGAATGCCGATTCACTTCCAGAAAGGTCTGGATTTCACTGGAACTGGTCTGACCCAGGCGCCGTCGGATTTCCTCGTATTCCAGATAGGGGTAGAGCGGGTAGTTTTTGAGTCGACTGGCGATGCGACGGTAGCGGGTAATTTGCCTGTTTTTAAGTGCTTTTTCAGCGGCAATATAATCTTTACGTTGTTCGGCGTAGGTGTTTTTGTCGTAGCTGAGGCTAATTGATGGCCATAGTAGACCTAGCCCCAACATTGCTGCTGGAATGATCTTGAACATCCTGTGTTGGCTGATCAGTTTCACATAGCCTCCTATGGCTATTAAGTATTGGTAGTCGCTATTTAACCCACTGTTTTTAATAAAAAACAAAACTAGAACGCCTGGCTATATACCAGTTTATCGGCCCATTGTGACTCAACTTAACGCCCGTGTTTGTGAATTCACGCACGGATCCTTGGCTGCAGTTGACCAAGTTGTTTTATACTGCACTCCCGGCGCAGGCTAATTCCATGATTATTACGAGGACATTAATCGGCGTAGAAATTTTTGGCAAGTCATATTTACAGTTTTTTTAGAATCTTAAACGACGGAGTATCTTCAGCATGGCCGAGAAGTTAAACAAAATCAGTTCCCGTATCACCCAGCCCAAGTCACAGGGGGCATCGCAGGCCATGCTTATTGGTACAGGTCTGTCCGAGCAGGATATGGATAAGGCTGAAATCGGTATTGCCAGTGTCTGGTGGGAGGGCAACACCTGTAACATGCACCTGAATGACCTTGCGGCCAAGGTCAAAGAGGGCGTGGTTGAGGCTGATATGGTGGGGATGCGCTTCAACACTATTGGTGTTTCCGATGGTATCTCCATGGGCACCAGTGGTATGAGTTATTCGCTGCAATCACGAGAACTGATTGCGGACTCGGTTGAAACGGTCATGGGGGGGCAGTGGTACGACGGCCTGATTACGATTCCCGGTTGTGACAAAAATATGCCCGGCGTCATCATCGCCATGGGACGACTCAATCGTCCATCGCTGATGGTTTATGGCGGCACGATTAAACCCGGTCACTGGAATGGAAAAACACTCGACGTGGTTTCTGCCTTCCAGAGTTATGGTGAATATATCGCCGGTAAGATTGATGAAGCCGAACGTCGTGGCATTGTATTAAATTCAATTCCAGGTGCTGGTGCCTGTGGCGGTATGTACACCGCGAATACTATGGCCTCAGCGATTGAAGCCATGGGCATGAGCCTGCCCTACAGCTCTGATACACCTGCCACCGATAAAGGCAAAATTGAAGAATGCCTGTTTGCCGGCAAGGCGATCCGGCATTTGCTCGAAAATGACATTAAGCCGCGTGACATTATGACCCGCGAGGCCTTTGAAAATGCCATGGTCATCATTATGGCCACCGGTGGTTCAACCAATGCTGTGCTGCATCTGCTGGCGATGGCACGAGCTGTTGATGTGCCTTTAACAATTGATGATTTCCAGACAGTTAGCGATCGTGTGCCCTTCCTCGCCGATCTCAAACCCAGTGGTAAATATGTGATGGAAGATTTGCATAATGTGGGTGGCATTCCGGCGGTGATGAAATATCTTCTCGGCGAAGGCCTGCTCAATGGTGATTGCCTGACGGTCACGGGTAAGACGATTGCCGAAAACCTGAAGGATCTGCCTGATCTGACGCCCGGGCAGGAAGTCTTCATGACGCTGGATAAGCCAATTAAAGAGACAGGTCATATCCAGATCCTCAAAGGCAATCTGGCACCGGGTGGCTCTGTTGCCAAAATCACCGGCAAGGAAGGTATGAAATTTACGGGGCCTGCCAAAATCTACGATTGTGAAGAAGACATGCTCGAGGCGTTGGAACAGAACAAGATTGAAAAAGGCGATGTGGTCGTTATTCGCTACGAAGGTCCGAAAGGTGGTCCCGGTATGCCGGAAATGCTGACGCCGACCTCGGCCATTATGGGCGCTGGACTGGGCCAGGATGTGGCCATGATTACCGATGGTCGTTTCTCGGGTGGTTCGCACGGCTTTATTATTGGTCATGTCGTGCCCGAGGCGCAGGAAGGGGGTCCACTTGCTCTGATCAAAGATGGTGATGTGATAACAATTGACGCAGATACTAAGGAATTATCGGTTGATGTGTCAGATTCTGAGTTTGAACAACGTCGCGCCGCCTGGAAAATGCCGCCATATAAGGCCTCACGCGGAACACTTTACAAATTCATCAAGAATGTGAAGAATGCTTCTGAAGGGTGTGTAACTGACGAATAATTTTTCTGAGTAATTTGCTTGGGCTTATTCGCCATAAAACCATAAAAAAATTGCCTGATTAGTGCTCGATTCTGGTAGAATCGCATTCAGGGTGTGTGAAGTAGTATCGAACAATGGTATGGAGGTTCGGGGAAATGTTTATGAATCATGAGCCAGTTGTAGGAAACTGGTATATGAATAAAACGGGTAAGCTGCTCAAAGTTAAATTACTCATGTACGCAGATACGAACCCATCTAGTGTTGTCATTGAGTATCTTGATGGTAGTCGGCAGATTGTTGATATCAATTCCTGGTCGTGCCTGGAATTACATCGTCACGCGCAGGAAACTGTGCATGTTGGTCTGCACTAAAATTTATCAAATAAAAGGATTTATCAAAATAATATTTATTATTAACAAAGCCCGGTTCTGTCCGGGCTTTGTTTTTTCTGACTGGAAAAATAAAACATGAGCGAGTTAAAAGACTTGCAGGATCGCCTGCATCAGTTTGCGATTGAGCGTGACTGGGAACAGTTCCATGCGCCAAAAAATCTGGCCATGGCCTTGATTGTTGAGGCGGCCGAGCTGGTTGAACACTTCCAGTGGTTAAATGAATCTCAAAGCGAGAATCTGACTGAGGAAAAACTGCAGGAAGTTGGCCATGAGCTGGCAGACATTTTTATTTATTCACTGCGACTGGCGCAACGCCTCGATATTGATCTGCTCGAAACAGTAAAAGAAAAAATGGCTATCAACGAGAAAAAATATCCAGCCGAAAAAGTCAAAGGCAGTGCAAAAAAATATACCGAATATGTTTGAAGCTAAGATTTAGTGTTTTTTGCCGATTAATTCGATCTGATAACCATCCGGATCTTCAACAAAGGCAATAATCGTTGTACCCGCATTCATCGGCCCCGCATCACGAATAATCTTGCCACCACGTTTACGTATTTCATCAGTCGCTTCATAAACATCATCGACCTCAAGTGCGATATGACCAAAACCACTACCGATATCATATTCAGATGTGTCCCAGTTGTGGGTTAACTCGATGACACTGGAATCTGCTTCGCTGCCATAGCCAATAAAGGCCAGGGTGAATTTTCCATCCGGGTAATCTTTCTGTCGAAGCAATTTCATGCCCAGCACCTCAGTATAAAACTGGATTGAGTGTTCAAGATTGCCGACGCGTAACATGGTGTGAAGGATGCGCATTTCTTTCCTCAGGTCATTTTCAAACAGAACAACAGGTTTGGTCTATATTATAGGTTTATGACCCCAATGTGAATTTTACAATATGATGTCGAATAAACGTCTGCCCCTTCTTATCCTG
>JAOULB010000091.1 GCA_029882235.1 Gammaproteobacteria bacterium
ACGAAATACCATGGGTTTTGACGCTTAGCTGGTGGTCAATTCCCTGTCACACACTAAATCAGGCCTTGTAAGCGCCTGATTTAACTCAATTCCTTACCTTCCTGTTAATGGCACACGTTTTGCTATCGAGTGTCTATATTTCTATTTAATTAACATGAGTTACCAACAGGTCATCATTTATGCCACCAGATGAATTAGATCTTGATGAGGACGGTAAAAAATTAAGTCCGAAAAAACTGGTCATTCTGATCATCAGTGTGCTTTTACTGGTAGCGGGATCGATTGGCGGTACGCTGTATTTTTCAGGTGCCCTGGATGAGAAAAAAGATGAAAAGGAAGAAGACCAGCAGTTAAAAGAATCGCAACTGTCGTTTTATTTGCCACTAGATCCAGAATTTATTGTCAATTTTGGTGGGGAGCAGTCTGCTCGCTATATGCAAATAAATATTTCGCTCATGGCGCGCCAGCAATATTACATCGATCAGGCAACCAAGCATATGCCCAGACTAAGACATGAGATTTTATTAATACTCAGTAACCAGAAATATGATGACTTAAAAACAGAGCAAGGCAAGAGTAATTTACGGCAGGCGATTTTAGCTAAAGTACAGGAAATAGTGATTAGCACAGATCCTAAAACACCAAGTATTGAAGCTGTATTTTTTACCCATTTTATTATGCAGTAGGTTTATATCATGTCAGTTAACGACCTTTTATCACAAGACGAAATTGATGCCCTGTTACATGGTGTTGATAGTGGCGATGTAGCGACACAGGGGGATATCGGTCAACACGATGGTGTTGTTCGTGTATTTGATTTTGCCAGTCAGGATCGCATTGTTCGCGGTCGTATGCCTACGCTGGAAATGATTAATGAACGATTCGCACGTTATTTTCGAGTCAGTATGTTTAACATGCTGCGCCGCTCAGCAGAAATTTCTGTCGGTGGTGTGCAAATGGTTAAATTCTCAGAATACATTCATAGTTTGTTTGTACCTACCAGTTTGAATATTGTAAGGATTCATCCTTTACGCGGATCAGCCTTGTGTGTTTTTGATCCAAAGCTGGTGTTTATTATTGTGGACAATTTTTTTGGTGGAACTGGTCGTCATGCCAAAATCGAAGGGCGCGACTTAACCGTTACTGAGCAGCGAATTGTTTCCCTTGTGCTGAATTATGCCTTTGATGACCTGACTGAAGCATGGCGTCCTGTAGTGCCTGTACAGTTTGAGTTTATGAATATGGAACTCAACCCTGAGTTCGCAACCATTGTAAGCCCGACTGAAGTTGTTGTGGTGAGCTCATTCCATGTGGAGCTTGATGGCGGTGGTGGACAGTTTCAGGTCGTTATGCCCTATGCGATGTTAGAGCCAATTCGAGAATTACTTGATGCGGGTGTTCAAAGTGACCGAGTTGACAAAGACGATCGCTGGTCAGTTGCTTTACGTGAAGATTTTAAAGATGCCGAGCTTACACTGTCTTCACAGTTAACAGAGGTGACCTTGGAAGTGCGCGAGCTATTAAAGTTAAAAGATGGCGACGTCATCCCAATAAATATGCCTGAGAACGTTATTTTAAGGGCAGAAGATATACCTCTCTACCGAGGTATATTTGGTGAGTCAAATGAACGTACAGCAGTCAAGATTGTTGAGCCTATAGAGAAGCCTCTCAATCCTAATGAGGCAACCCGCGCTCTTATCGAGGCAGGAGTAGAAAAATGAGTGACACCACAGAAAACGATCAGGAACAGGCAGTAGAGGAAGGACAGGCACAAGAGCAGGGCGTAATGGATGATTGGGCCGATGCGCTTGAAGAAGCTGGTGCCGGTGATTCAGGTGATAGTGAGGTAAATCCTGCCGGCTTGCAAAATCTTCAGGATGATTCAACACCGGGTAATGAAGATATAAACCTGGATGTTATCCTTGATGTCCCTGTGACAGTATCAATGGAGATCGGGCAGACTAAAATCAGTATTCGTAACCTGCTGCAACTTAACCAGGGTTCGGTCGTTGAGCTGGATCGACTCGCTGGTGAACCACTTGATGTGCTTGTCAATGGCACTTTAATAGCGCACGGCGAAGTTGTCGTTGTGAATGAAAAATTTGGTATTCGATTAACGGATGTAATCAGCCCAGTCGAACGTGTCAAGAAGCTCAAATGATATTCCAGCGTTGCAAACGCCGTGTGTTTGGAGCATTGCTGGTAATATTTTCTTTACCCGTTCTTGCAGCCAATCCAAATATGACAGAACGAACAGGCCCATTGGTGACAGAGCCTGTTGGATTTGGCGATTATGTGCAGATGTTTTTTGGGCTGGCACTCGTACTTGGAATCATCTTTGGTATGGCCTGGTTGATCCGTCGCATGGGGACCTTGCAGCATGTCGGTCATAGTTCCTTATGTATACTTGGTGGCGTCTCACTTGGACAAAGAGAACGGGTTGTTTTGCTACAGGTGGGTGAGCAACAGTTGCTTGTTGGGATTGCGCCAGGTCAGATAAGAACCTTGCATGTTTTAGAAAAACCAATCGCCACAAATCCAAATCAATCCAGTACTTCCTCTGGCTTTGCTGAAAAGCTACATGCCGCAATGACAGGAAAAAAACGCTAATGTCTCGTTCTGGAAAAATAGCGTTGTTGTTTATGATTCTGATTGTTGGTGTCCTGCCATTCAAGCTTGTGTATGCGCAGGCAGGCTTGCCTGCGATTACTGTGACACCAGGAGCCGGTGGCAGCCAGAACTATACGATAAGTATTCAGGTTCTGGCCTTAATGACGGTACTCACATTGTTGCCGGCGGCAATGATGATGATGACCTCATTCACTCGAATTATCATTGTGCTCTCTATTCTTCGTCAGGCGATTGGTTTGATGCAGGCGCCATCATCGCAAACCCTGGTTGGCATTTCCCTTTTTTTGACATTTTTTATTATGGCGCCAGTATTTGATCGCATCTATCAAGGAGCAGTGAAGCCTTATCTTGAAGAAAAAATGAATATTCAGGATGCTGTGACAAAAGCGAGCGAACCAATGCGAAAGTTTATGCTTGGTCAAACCAGGGAAAATGATATCAGTATGTTTGCCCGGATATCAGGCACCAAAGGTATTGAATCGCCTGAACATGTGCCTATGACTATTCTTATACCTGCATTTGTTACCAGCGAATTAAAAACGGCCTTCCAGATTGGATTTCTCCTGTTTATTCCATTTTTGATTATTGATCTTGTCGTCGCCAGTGTATTGATGTCCATGGGTATGATGATGTTGTCCCCCATGATCATATCTCTGCCATTTAAAATTATGTTGTTTGTGCTGGTTGATGGTTGGAATATCGTCATGGGCACATTGGCCTCAAGTTTTTACGTGTGATGGTGAGTAATGACGCCTGAAAGTGTATTAACAATTTTTCAACATGCACTGGAAGTGATTCTTGTGTTAATTCTGGTTGTGTTGATCCCTGCTCTGTTAGTTGGTCTTATGGTGAGCATGTTTCAGGCCGCAACGCAGATCAATGAAATGACATTAAGCTTTATTCCAAAACTTATTGTTACTCTGGTTACATTAATGATCGCTGGACCATGGATGTTACGACTCTTGCTGGAATATACCGATCGTTTGATACGTGATATTCCTTACCTGATAGGTTAGGCAGATGGTTATTACTGGCGCAGAAATTACAGCATGGGTTGGCGCTTATTTCTGGCCATTAGTCCGTGTCGGTGGTGTGTTAATGACGGCTCCGGTGTTTGGTTCAAAACCAGTCCCGGTCAGAATCAGGCTTATTATTACCTTAGCGATCACCTCTGTCATTGTGCCTGTTATTTCTCCTAATATGCCTGCAGTTGATGCCTTTGGGCCAATGTCGATACTGGTTGTCGCGCAGCAATTATTAATTGGTGTGGCTATGGGGTTCGCCTTTCAACTCGTTATTAGTGCTGTCATAACAGGTGGCCAGGCGATTGGTCTGCAGATGGGTTTGGGTTTTGCAGTAATGGTCGATCCACAAAATGGTTCACAGGCACCTGTGCTCAGTCAACTCTATGTTTTGATGGTATTGCTAGCTTTTCTGTTGATGGATGGACATTTATTGTTGATCGAAATTCTTGCCGATAGTTTTCGTAGTATCCCCATTGGGGTCGAAGGTTTAAGACCTGACGATCTTTGGCAACTATTAAAATGGGCCAGTATTATTTTTTCCGGTGCACTCAGTCTTGCCTTACCTGCGATTGCCTCATTGCTCGTGGTTAATATTGCCTTTGGCATTATGACGCGTGCGGCACCACAGTTAAATATTTTTGCGATTGGTTTTCCTGTGACTATGATGATTGGTTTTGGGGTCATCCTTGTCACTCTACCCAGTGTGATTCCAAACTCCAGTGAACTGTTTAATCAGACATATCACCTGATTCAGCAGATTTTACGTACGGGAGGGCCATAACATGGCAGAGTCGACCGGTCAGGAACGGACCGAACAGGCGACCCCGCGACGCCTACAACAGGCACGTGAGCGGGGCCAGATCCCAAATTCGCGTGAGCTTAACACAACACTGATGTTGTTGATCTCTGGGGGAGCACTCTGGTTTATTGGACCTTACGTCGCTTTTGGTATGGCCGAGATCGTTTCAACAAACCTGAACGTGAGCCGGGAAAATATTTTTGATCCAACAGCGATGCCAGAATTATTCAAAGAGGCAATGTTGGATGCACTTGGTTTGCTGGTCCCTTTTTTTGTTGTTGTTACTGTTGCTGCAATAGCAGGGCCACTTTCTCTCGGTGGTGGCTTTAATTTCAGTACCGAAGCGATAAGTTTTAAATGGGAAAAACTTGATCCGATTAAAGGCTTGAAACGTGTGTTTGCGTTGCGGGGGCTGGTTGAACTGCTTAAGGCCTTAGTCAAGTTTTTAATTATTGGTACGGTCGCGATCATTTTTTTGTATAACCAGGCCGATGATTATATTCGTTTAAGTGACGAGCCTGTTAAGCAGGGCTTAATGCACACGGGCGAATTGCTGATCCTTGGATTTATTGCCATCGCCTCGACCATGATTCTTGTCGCCGCCGTTGATGTGCCGTTTCAAATCTGGGATTACCAGCAACAGTTAAAAATGACACGTCAGGAAGTCAAAGATGAGAACAAAGATACCGAAGGTAATCCAGAAGTAAGAGGGCGTGTCCGACGCATGCAGCGCGATATCGCACAACAGCGCATGATGTCAGAAGTGCCTAATGCAGATGTGATTGTCACCAACCCAGAACATTATTCTGTCGCTCTGAAATATGATCAAGATGCAATGGGTGCACCTGTTGTGGTCGCAAAAGGTGTAGACCTTATCGCTTTTCGTATTCGGGCGATTGCTAATGAACATAATGTACCTATTGTTACTGCGCCACCACTGGCGCGCGCACTTCATTTCACAACTTCACTGAATCAGGAAATTCCAGCCAGTCTTTATCTTGCTGTGGCACAGGTGCTGGCCTATGTCTTCCAGCTTAAACGACATAAGAACTGGAAACAGAAGCGTGATTTGAAAATGGGTGATTTACCAATTCCTGATGATATGCAGTTCTAAGAGGAAGAGTAAGTATGTCTAATCAAAGTATGGCGTTAGAGGGTTTAAAATTCGTATCGCGTTCAGGACTCGGTGCACCGATTCTGATGTTGTTAATGATGGCGATGATTATCGTACCGTTAGCACCATTTATTCTGGATGTGTTGTTTAGTTTTAATATTTCTCTGGCGCTGGTTATTTTGCTTGTCACCGTTTATACAATGCGGCCATTAGATTTCGCTTTGTTCCCAACCGTATTGTTGATCACTACTTTGTTACGACTTGCGTTAAATGTCGCGTCAACGCGTGTTGTGCTCCTTGAAGGGCATGAAGGCACAGCGGCTGCAGGCCAGGTTATTAAGGCCTTTGGTGAATTTGTGGTGGGTGGTAATTATGCAGTTGGTCTGGTTGTGTTTATGATTCTTGTGATTATCAATTTTGTTGTAATCACCAAGGGTGCAACACGTATCTCTGAAGTGAGTGCACGTTTTACATTGGATGCGATGCCCGGTAAACAAATGGCGATCGATGCTGATCTCAATGCCGGCTTAATCGATCAGGATACAGCACGCAGACGCCGACAGGAGATTAGTGATGAGGCCGAATTCTATGGCTCGATGGATGGTGCGAGTAAGTTTGTGCGTGGTGATGCAGTCGCTGGAATATTAATCTTATTGATTAACATTATTGGTGGTCTGGCCATTGGCACACTGCAACATGGTCTTTCCTTCTCTCAGGCAGCACATAACTTTACCCTGTTAACTATCGGTGATGGTCTGGTTGCTCAAATACCTGCGCTACTTTTATCAACGGCTGCGGGTATTATCATCACTCGCGTATCTGCTACACAGAACATGGGTGAGCAGGTCTTAAGTCAGTTATTTAGTAATCCAAAGTCACTGGCAGTTACTGCAGGTATTCTGACCTTTATGGGATTAATACCAGGCATGCCTAACGTTGCTTTTTTATCACTGGCTTTTTTCTGCGGAGGTGGGGCGTATTTAATCTACAGGCAACAGGCAAAAGTCGTGCAACAGGAGGCTGTGCAGGCTGCGAGCGCACGTAAGACTCCCGAAGTGCGTGAACTTACCTGGGATGATGTCGGCCCTGTCGATGCAGTTGGTCTTGAGGTCGGTTATCGACTGATACCCATGGTGGATAAAGAGCAGGGTGGCCAGCTGATGGGTCGCATTAAAGGTGTGCGTAAAAAACTATCACAGGAACTTGGCTTCCTGATTCCGGCTGTTCATATCCGCGATAATCTTGATCTTTCACCAACCACTTATCGAATTACCTTAATGGGGGTCTCGGTTGGAGAAGCGGAGATATATCCGGATAGAGAAATGGCCATTAATCTAGGGCAGGTCTTTGGTGAATTGGAAGGTATTGCGGGTAAAGATCCTGCCTTTGGACTGGATGCGGTCTGGATTGAACCACAACAGCGTGATAATGCCCAGACACTGGGTTATACCGTGGTTGATGCGAATACGGTTATTGCGACCCATCTGAGTCAGTTAATACAGACCCACGCACACGAACTGCTTGGCCATGAAGAAGTTCAGCACATCCTTGATCAACTTGCCAAATCGGCACCCAAACTTGTTGAGAATCTGGTTCCCGAAACTTTATCACTGGGCATTATTGTGAAGGTCCTGCAGGGCTTACTCGAAGAAGGTGTCTCAGTCCGCGATATTCGTAGCATAGCCGAAACCTTGGCGGAGCATGGTACGCGGAGTCAAGACCCTGACGTGTTACTCACTGCGGTACGTGTTGCTTTAGCACGATCAATTATCCAGCAAATCAATGGCATGGCGACCGAGCTTCCAGTAATCACCCTGGCGCCTGAGCTGGAACAGTTGTTGCATCAGACCATGCAATCCTCTGATGGAACAGGTGGTGGGGTAGAACCCAGTCTGGCTGAACGTCTGCATGAAGCATTGCAGGAAAGTGCACGTGCTCAGGAGCAGGCTGGACAACCGGCAATATTACTGGTGCCAGGAATATTACGAACCATGTTGTCACGTTTTGTAAGGCACACGATTACATCGATGTATGTGCTGTCTTATAACGAAATACCGAGTGACAGACAGATTAGAATCGTGGCAACAGTCGGTCAGGCAGCACCACAGTAACAGGATTATGAGCGGCAAG
>JAOULB010000093.1 GCA_029882235.1 Gammaproteobacteria bacterium
ACTGGGTCTATCTGCGAAGAACTACGGTCGTGCTTGTTACGAAGGTCTGCGCGGCGGTCTTGACTTCACTAAAGATGATGAAAACGTTAACTCACAGCCATTCATGCGCTGGAAGCACCGTTTTGACTTCGTTATGGAAGCTATCCATAAAGCTGAAGCCGAAACTGGCGAACGTAAAGGTCACTACCTGAACGTTACAGCTCCTACTGCTGACGAAATGATGCGTCGTGCTGAATATGCACACGAAATCGGTGCACCAATCATCATGCATGACTTCCTGACTGGCGGTTTCTCTGCAAACACTCAGCTGGCTCAGTGGTGTCAGGAAAAAGGTATGCTGCTGCACATTCACCGTGCCATGCACGCGGTACTTGACCGTAACCCACACCACGGTATCCACTTCCGTGTACTTGCTAAATGTCTGCGTCTGTCTGGTGGTGACCACCTTCACTCAGGTACTGTTGTTGGTAAGCTGGAAGGCGACCGTGACGCAACTCTGGGCTGGATCGATACAATGCGCGATAGCTTCATTCCTGAAGATCGTTCACGCGGTATCTTCTTCGACCAGGACTGGGGCTCAATGCCTGGCGTTATCCCAGTAGCTTCTGGTGGTATCCACGTATGGCACATGCCTGCTCTGGTTAGCATCTTCGGCGATAACTCCTGTCTGCAGTTCGGTGGCGGTACATTAGGTCACCCATGGGGCAACGCTGCTGGTGCAGCGGCTAACCGTGTTGCTGTTGAAGCTTGTGTTGAAGCACGTAACATGGGTCGTGAGATCGAGAAAGAAGGTAAGGACATCCTTACTGCTGCTGCTAAACACAGCCCAGAACTTAAAGCCGCCATGGAAACATGGAAAGAAATCAAGTTCGAATTCGACACCGTTGACAAACTGGACGTTTCTCATAAATAAGAGACTTTCAATGACAACTATAGGGTGGCAGCATGCTGCCACCCTAAATTGAATTCAAAATTAATTTAGGAGTAAATCACAATGAGTGATATGCAAGATTACAATTCAAGTTTAAGCAATGCGGCCCAGAGCCGTAAGTTTGAAACTTTCTCATACCTGCCAGAGCTGAGCAAAGAATCTGCTCGCGCTCAGATTCAGTACATCGTAGACAAGGGCTGGAACCCATCTATCGAACACACTGAGCCTGAAAACGCCAATGGCGCTTACTGGTACATGTGGAAGCTACCAATGTTTGGTGAAACTGACGTTGATGCAATCCTGTCTGAACTGGAAAACTGTCACAAAGCCCACCCTAAAAACCACGTTCGTCTTTTAGGTCTGGATAACTTTGCACAGTGTGCAGGTACGTCAATGGTTGTATACCGTGGTACTGCTGTTTAAGCATTAACCCGGGGTTATGTACAGGATGTACGGTACGCCGCGATGCCATGGATGGCAAAGAGCGGCGAGTAACCAAATCAAGCCCCTGAACTGCTCTGCAGGGCAGGGGCTTTTTTTAACCTGATTGATATATTTTTATTGCTAGCCCACCGATTGGCAATAAACATATATTAATTACTCAATAAGTTAGTAAGGTAATTATGACAAAACCAAAGACATATGTTGGTATCGATGAAGACATGTTTAGTGGCATGACCAGTATCGGTAAGATTATTCGCGATGCCTGGGTTTTTGGTTTAATACCAGAAACTGAGACCTGCAAAGGCTGGAATGCTCAAGGTATCGACGCCTTACTGGACAAGGTCAATACCGAGTGGGACAAATATGGTTGTCTGGTCAGCCTTTTGCCTGATGAATTACGTCAACGTCATGAACGTATTCATGGCGAAGCCGTTAAGAAGGCCAAAGAAGAAGGCTGGGATGGCGAATTCGAAACGTACAGCGATTCGTAGATGTTTTTTAATAAATTGTAATCCAAACTTTGAAGGTGTGTTATGGCGACTAAAAAAGCGACTGTAGCGAAAATAGAAAGTACTACTGTTGATCCAAAGCAGTACGAAATTAAATCTGAGCCCTACTACGAACCCGTAGGCAATGAAGTTGACTTATATCAGGCGGCATACAATGCCCGTATGCCCATGATGTTAAAGGGTCCTACAGGTTGTGGTAAATCTCGTTTTGTTGAATACATGGCATACAAACTGAAACGCCCGCTTATCACTGTAGCGTGTAACGAAGACATGACCGCCTCTGATCTGGTTGGTCGTTTCCTGCTGGATAAAGACGGTACTAAATGGCAGGACGGCCCTCTGGCCACAGCCGCACGTATCGGTGCGATCTGTTACCTTGATGAAGTCGTTGAAGCGCGTCAGGATACCACGGTTGTTATTCACCCTCTGACTGATCACCGTCGTACTCTGCCACTGGATAAAAAAGGTGAGCTGATCGAAGCCCACCCTGACTTCCAGCTGGTTATCTCTTACAACCCTGGTTATCAGTCTTTAATGAAAGATCTGAAACAATCGACCAAACAACGTTTTGGTGGTCTGGACTTTGATTACCCGGTTGAAGAAACCGAAGTGGCTATCGTTTCCAAAGAATCAGGTGTTGATAAAGAAACCGCTGGCAAACTGGTTCAGATTGCACACCGTGCACGTAACCTGAAAGGTCACGGCCTGGACGAAGGTATTTCAACCCGTCTGCTGGTCTACGCAGGTCAGCTGATTAGCAAAGGTATCAACCCAGAAGCGGCCTGTAGCATGACCATGGTGACGCCATTAACGGATGATCCGGATATGCGCGATACCCTGAATGCTGCTGTGCAGACATTCTTTGGTTAAACCTTATTAACCACGAAGGCACGAAGATCACGAAGTTATAACAATTTTTTTCTTCGAGCACTTCGTGACTTCGTGGTGAGATAAATATAATGAGCATCAAACTCGAAGATTACGAAGAACAACTCGCCGATGTCGCACCTGAAGTACGCGAAGTACTGAACGGTACTTTCCAGGAAGCCGCACGTATCATGTCGCCGACAGGCCTAGAGGCCTATCTGACGGGTGCCAAGGCCATGTGTAACCTGGGTCGAGGTTCTGATCTGGTCATCACCTTCCTGCAGGAAATGCCGCTTGTCGCCAAGGAATGCGGTGAAGACATTATCGATGACTGTGTCACTGCCGGCATGAAGTTGTCTTCTATGACCTCCGGTGAAGTCATCACCTTAATGTTTGCCAGCCTGCCCTCTGCAGCACGTCATCTCGGTGATGGCCAGCTGGTGCGTGGTTACCTGACCTTTATTCATCAGTTTGCCTCCACTGCGGCACGTGGCCTGCGTCCGATGCTGAATCACATGGATGAACTATTAGATAAGCTCACCTTGAGTGGTTTGCGTCGCTGGGCCAACTTTGGTGCCCAGGCCTATCGCCGTGACTTTGATAACTTGACCAAGTACTTTAATCTTGAGTCGGCAGACTCCAAGGCGATGTTACAGAAAGAACGTCGTGGTGTGCTGTTCATCAAAGTACAACGAAAACTGAATTTTTATTTACGCGCCTTATGGGGTCGCGACTTTTTCCTGCGCCCGACGGGTGCTGACTACACGGATTTCCGTCCCTATATCGAACACCGTATTCTGCATATGCCAGACGCGGTCGATCATGTCGGACCGGAAGACAACCGGATTGAAGGTCTGGAACTCTATCGTGCCACGGCCGCGCATATGGCAGCACATATGTGTTATTCCGATTCGGCGATTTCAGCAGAGCAGCTCAGCCCAGCGCAGATGTTTTTCATCGGCTTCTTTGAAGATGCCCGTGTCGAATACAAGGCCGCTAAAGACTTTCCCGGCCTGAAGAAACTCTGGAAGACACTATTACAGATCATTGATGAAGAAGATGAGCCAGAACATCCTGCGATGATTGAGCTGGAACACATCGCGCACATGCTGCTGGACAGCACGATCACCACCGATGATGCTGATGTTGCAGATATCGTTAAGCGTTTCCATGCCGAAATTGAAGAGAAACAGGATGACAATACTTACTCATGGCACATGGGTATGGAGCTGTTTAACCTGTTCTCAAGCCGTAAGAATGTACCCAGCCTGCGTATCCTGGAGCGCATTCGTATCCCTTATCGTGATGACAATCGTTTTGTCTGGGAATTCGAAGAATTCGACTGGGAAGTTGGTTTTGAATATGTTTCTGCCAGCCAGCGCCAGGTACGCCGCGTGATGACTATCATGGAAATGGCCAACGAAGTGGATTGTGAACTGGCCGGTGATGATGCCCAGGAAATCTGGACCTGTCCGGACGAAATGTTCCCTTATGAAGATGACCTGTCTGATAACCAGAAAAGCTTCAATGACATGTGGGGTAAGGAGCCTGTTTCTGATCCCTTCCACTACTCAGAATGGGATTACCAGATCCAGCTTGCTCGTCCTGACTGGGTTACTGTTTACGAACGTCGTCAGGGTATGGGTAACCCTGATGATATCAATAATATTCTTATCGAGTATAAACCTGTCGCGCATCGTATTCGCCAGATCATCGACCTGTTAACACCAGAAGGTGTACAGCGTATGCGCGGTCTTGAAGATGGCGACGAGCTGGACCTCAATGCCGCCGTTGATGCCATGATCGCGATCCGTATGGGTGAGCAACCCAACCCCCGTATTACGATGCGGAACGTGTTAAAAACTCGCGACCTGTCGATTGTCGTGCTGATGGACCTGTCTGAATCCACCAATGAACCCATGGGTGGCTCTGAGAAGACCGTACTGGAGCTGACTCGTGAAGCGGCAACATTGGTAGCAACGGCCATCAACGGTATCGGCGATCCCTTTGCACTGCATGGTTTTGCCTCGGACGGTCGTCACGATGTTCAGTATTTCCGCTTTAAGGACTTTAGCCAGCATCTGGATGACGAAGTGAAAGGTCGTCTCGCCGGTATGAAAGGCGGTCTGTCTACGCGTATGGGCGCTGCCCTGCGTCATGCCGGACATCACCTGCATAAGCAACCCGAGCGCCGTAAACTCATCCTGCTAGTGACCGATGGAGAGCCCGCAGATATCGATGAACGCGATCCACAGCACCTGCGCCATGACACCAAAAAGGCGGTAGAAGAGCTTTACAGTACCGGTGTACTGACTTATTGCCTGACTCTGGATCCACATGCTGATGCTTATGTAAAACGTATCTTTGGTGAAAATAACTACACCATTATCGATAATGTCGACCGTTTACCGGAAAAACTGCCGACATTATTTGCATCTCTGACATCATAACCACACAAGACCGGCCAGAATTAATTAAGCCTGGCCGGGCTTCTATTCCCAGATATATGGTTTACACTTAGTAGAAGCGGTCTCAAACAGGATGAAAACCTTTTGAAAACTGTATATCTATATAATCGACATGACGAAGTCCCTGTACTTACTGACAGAGCAGGTAAAGTCGATGCCAATCATTTTAATCATGTGCAAACTGCAATGAAGCGACTCGGTCCTGAGTTACGCTTTCGTATACCAAAACTCAAACACCTGGATCTAATCCTGCAAAAAGATGCCTGGGTTGTGGTAGACAGGGCGCTATCTGATTATCCGATTCTTTGCTGGACCGATTTTCAAACAGAAAGCCGTGACAATCTGCATGAACCTGTTACTTGTGAAATCCGAATTTTTCACTGCTGTGCCAGCATGATTCTGAAAAAAACCATCAACGCGATGGAGATGTTGTTGGGAGAAGAACTGGCCAAACGTAGGCCTGATGAAAATTTTAGTGTGCTTCCATTCCGCAGGCAAAAATAATAAAGCCTGAGTACAGGACTCAAAAAGCGAGTCAAAATATTATAGTCCCCTCTTTTTTATTCTTATATTTGCACTCATAATCTGTTTGCAATTTTGTCAATTCACACTTGCATGAATATTGAGACTCTGACGATGACAACAAATCGAATCCGAATCGGTGGTCATGGCGCCGAACATATATATGTACTTGGACAGATGGCGAACCGTCATGGACTGGTTGCCGGTGCGACGGGTACCGGAAAGACGGTGACCCTGCAAACCCTGGCAGAAGGATTTTCCTGTGCTGGTGTACCGGTATTTCTCTCAGATATAAAAGGTGACCTCTCTGGACTGGCACAGGCCGGCCAACTGAATGACCGTATTGAGCAAAGAAATGCTCAGTTAGGTATTAATGATTATCAGAACCGAGCCAACCCGGTAATATTTTGGGATCTGTATGGCAAAAATGGGCATGCCCTACGGACCACTATATCCGATATGGGCCCTGTACTTCTTTCGGCCCTGATGGAGCTCAACGAAACCCAGACAGGGGTACTACATGCTGTGTTTCGTATTGCTGATGATCAAGGCCTGTTATTACTGGATCTAAAAGACCTTAAGGCCATGCTCAACTGGGTTAGCGAAAATGCCAAATCCCTGCAGGCTGATTACGGTAGTCTTCCTACACAAAGTATTAATACAATTATGCGCGCCCTGCTGGTAGTCGAAGAACAGGGCGGTGATCAGTTCTTTGGTGAACCGGCCATGCAGTTAAATGATCTCATGCAAATTGATTTTTCAGGTAACGGCGTCATCAGCATCCTTGATGCGACCCAGCTCATTCACCAACCCCGTCTTTACAGCATGTTCCTGCTCTGGCTCTTATCAGAACTGTTTGAACAGTTACCCGAAGTGGGTGATCTCGATAAACCAAAACTGGTGTTCTTTTTTGATGAGGCCCATCTTCTGTTCAACTCAGCCCCCAAAGCCCTGCTGGAAAAACTGGAGCAGGTGGTGCGTCTGATTCGTTCCAAAGGTGTCGGGATTTATTTTGTGACACAGAATCCACTGGACATACCTGACAACATACTGGGACAGTTAGGTCATCGAATACAACACGCCCTGCGTGCCTTCACACCGAAAGATCAAAAGGCCGTCAAGGTTGCTGCACAGACATTTCGTCAAAATCCAAACATCGATACCGAACAGGTCATCACGACTCTGGGGGTAGGAGAGGCCCTGGTATCGGTACTCGATGAAAAAGGCACACCAGGCCACGTACAACACACATTGATTGCTGCCCCCGAATCACGTATTGGCCCATTACAGGAAGCAGAAAGACAACTGCACCTGCAGCGTTCACCCCTGCGCGGTAAGTATGATCAGTTACTCGACAGACAATCGGCTTATGAAATGCTAAAACAACAGCATCAGGCCGCGGCGACAGCACCGACGCAGAAGACCACATCATCGCGTCGTGGTCGTGAACCCGATAGCATTACCACAACCCTGCTGAAAAGTGTCACTCGTTCCATTGGTAGTCAACTAGGGCGTCAGATTGTGCGTGGTGTGCTGGGCTCTCTATTAGGTGGTAAACGGTAGTTCCGTTCAAACCTCAGCAGGGCGTATAAAACTCCAATCTGGTCAGTTTTATGGCCGCCAGTATTTATACCCCTTCATTTGCAAACGAATAACCTCAGGTGCACCTGCAGGCACATATTCCACCTCAAGCGGAAAATGTTCTTCAGTTAAGTCTGATGCACGCATACTAATGTGACTAATTTTTCTTAAACTCACAATCATACCCCTGAGCTATAACCATCGACGAACCTGAGTCTTATATATTGTAAATGACTCACCAAATATTTTTTCCAGTGCATGCTCTTCTCTTTCAATATATAACTTATTTGAGAGAA
>JAOULB010000094.1 GCA_029882235.1 Gammaproteobacteria bacterium
GCGGTTTACGATTGTTGTTGCTAATACCAGATCACGCAACTGGCGTGTGCCGAGTATGGTGATGGCCATGGAGATGGTATCTATCTTTGATGGGAAGCCATACAGCGGGCTGTTAACGACTTTCAGTAGGCGCAGGGTCAAAGCGGGATCTTCACCGATAAGATGGCCAATTTCGGCGGCGCTGCAGTTTGGGTCATCAACCATTTGATTGAGCTTGGTCACGATCCCGGGTAGTGAGATCATTTCGATGTGTTCATTGACTAGTTCGTGTGCTTTAAGCGTTGCCATTTGGGGCTTTTCTCCTTAAAAATACCCTAATATTTTTGTTCTATATTTGATAGCAGGGGTCGTGCTTTGGTTTATTTTCTTAACAGCCGATCCAATATAATGTTATCGTCATTTCTGGCTTAAACATAAATAGTGCGCCGGTTCGCATTATTTTTAGTGTGAAGAGCATCACACTTTATTTAAAGAATTTATAAATCAAATAGATAGAAGATCTATTTTTGTAATCAAGCTGCCCGGAAACGGTATTAAAAACATACGAAAATAAATGTTACATCGATTAACAATTAGCGGTATGAGTTGTGCGGGTTGTGTCAGCTCGGTTGAGACAGCACTGCAGAATGTCGCGGGCGTGACTGAGGCGAGTGTGAACTTTGCCGAACATACGGCCCAGGTCACTGGCGATGTCGATGCTCAGCAACTCATCGACGCGGTTAGCCAGGCAGGTTATAGCGCTGCTGAACTGACCGGTGAAGAAGATGCGTCAGACCGGGAAGCCATCGAACAGGCTTATTATAAAGCCTTACTCAAAAAAACAATGATAGCCGCTGTTGTTGGCGTACCCCTGTTTATTGGCGGAATGACGGGCTGGTTCCCAGGCCTGAATGAAGCATATGGACAAGGGGTCTGGCTGGCGGCATCGGTCGCCACTCTGCTGGTACTGGTTTTCTCTGGTGGGCATTTTTTTACTGGCGCATGGAAATCATTTCAGAATCACACAGCCAATATGGATACGCTGATTGCCCTGGGTACGGGTACGGCCTGGCTATTTTCTACCATCATTACAATTGCACCATCACTTGTTCCTGAGTCAGCGCGGCATGTTTATTTTGAAGCGGCGGTGATTATTATTGCCCTGATTAATTTTGGCTCAGCCATGGAAATGCGCGCACGAGGCAAAACATCTGAGGCCATCAAACGTCTGATTGGTTTACAACCGAAAACAGCACGAGTGATACGTGATGGTCAGGAGCTGGATATTCCAATTAGTGACGTGGGTCTGGATGAAACCATTCGCATGCGTCCCGGTGAGCGCGTTCCTGTCGATGGCGTCATTATCGATGGGCACTCTAATCTAGACGAGTCTATGTTAACGGGTGAGCCTGTCCCAGTGGCCAAAGCTGTCGGTGATGAAGTCGCGACTGGCACGATCAATACAACGGGCACGTTTCTGTTTCAATCAAAACGTATTGGTAAAGATACTGTGCTGGCGCAGATCATCGACATGGTGCGCACTGCACAATCGAGCAAACCTGCGATTAGCCGTATTGTTGATAAAGTGTCCTCTGTATTTGTGCCCGTGGTAATGATTATTGCGGTTATAACATTTTTACTCTGGTACAACTTTGGGCCAGAACCTAAAGTCAGTTTTACTTTATTGACCACCATGACGGTTTTGATTATTGCCTGCCCATGTGCACTGGGATTAGCCACACCGATTTCAATTATGGTGGGTGTCGGCAAGGCGGCAGAATTTGGTGTGCTCATTCGCAATGGCGATGCCTTGCAACAGGCGGGGCGACTGACCACCATCGTGCTGGATAAAACGGGTACGATCACCCAGGGCAAACCGGCGGTAACTTCGATTGTTCCGGTCAATGGCATCAGTGAGAAGGATCTGCTGCTTTGTGCGGCTAGCCTTGAATCATCTTCGGAACATCCACTTGCTACAGCCATCGTACAGGCAGCTAAAGATAAAGGTTTACAATTATTGCCCGTGACGGAATTTGAATCGGTAACGGGTCATGGTGTTAAGGGAAATATTAATGGCAAGCCAATCTTACTCGGCAATGCACACATGTTAACGCGAGAAAGAATTGCTGTCGGCAGCCTGCAGGAAGAGGCATCAAGGTTGGCAGCAAAGGCGCAAACACCCATGTATATTGCGATTGCGAATGAGGTGCAGGGCATTATCGCGGTTGCCGATCCAATTAAGGAAGACTCCAAACCGGCCATACAACGATTACATCGTCTGGGATTAAAAGTTGTGATGTTAACCGGGGATAATATCGCCACTGCAAATGCCGTTGCTCAGCAGGTCGGTGTTGATGAAGTGATGGCCGAAGTCCTGCCGCAGGATAAAGATGAGAAAGTAGCCAGCCTGCAATTAAACAATGAGATTGTAGCCATGGTGGGGGACGGTATAAATGATGCGCCGGCCCTGGCGAGAGCTGATGTCGGTTTTGCTATTGGTAGCGGCACGGATGTTGCGATTGAGAGTGCCGATGTCACCTTGATGCATGGCTCATTGCATGGCGTTGCCGATGCCATCGCCATCTCTCGTGCGACAGTGCGTAATATTAAACAAAACCTGTTTGGTGCCTTTATTTATAACACCCTCGGTATTCCTGTTGCTGCAGGCGTGTTATATCCCTTCATTGGTGTATTACTCAACCCTATGATTGCCGGTGCGGCGATGGCGATGTCTTCTGTCACGGTTGTCAGTAATGCAAATCGTTTACGCCTGTTTAAGTCGGGTAGATCATCATGATCGATATACTTGTTAACTCCCTGGGTGTAGTGCTGATTGTATTAATCATTTACTGGTTCTGGATCGCCAAACCGAGAACACAAAAGACCAGTAGTGATGTGATCGATATCATTGTCGATCATGGTGTCTATGAACCTGCACGTATAGAAGTTGAGGCCGGCAAGACACTGACGCTGCGATTTCAACGTAAAGACCCAAGTCCCTGCGCAGAGAAAGTTGTATTTAGTGATTTTGATTTAAGTGTTGATCTGGCCGTCAATAAACCAACCGATGTAAAACTTACGCCTGACAATGTCGGTGAATATCCATTTACCTGCCAAATGCAAATGTATCGGGGCGTTCTGGTTGTAAAACAATAATTGTCTGACTCTATTTTTATCTGAGGTAATTGTATGTCCGTGTGGGGAAAACTTCTTGGCGCAGGGTTTGGTTATATGTTGGGCGGGCCAATAGGTGCAATTCTGGGTGCGTTTTTTGGTCATCAGTTCGACAAAGGTCTGTCCCATACCGTCTTCCAGTCCAGCGCTGATATTGAGCGCATACAGGCAAGTTTCTTCACCACCTTGTTTTCAGTTATGGGGCATCTGGCCAAGGCAGATGGTCGCGTCAGTGAAACAGAAATTGCTATGGCGCGAAGTGTCATGCAGCAAATGTCGCTCGATGAAGAACAAAAGCGAATCGCGATTGATCTATTTAATAAAGGTAAACAGGCTGACTTCCCGCTTGATCGTGCCGTGCAACAGTTCCGCCGCGAATGCCATGGCCAACGTAACCTGATCCAGATGTTTATGGAAGTACTCCTGCATGCCGCCTATGCGGATGGTGTCATCAAGCCTCAGGAAGAAAAGTTATTAAAGCATATTGCTCACATGCTTCGGATCTCACCCGCACAACTGGCAAGGCTGGAAGCGATGGTACAGGCACAACAATCATTTCATCAGGGTAGTGGTGGACATCGACATACTGCTAAACCGAACAAGAATTTACTGAATGAGGCCTATATTGTGCTTGGTGTGACAAAGTCGGCAAGCGATGCAGAAATCAAAAAGGCCTATCGACGGCAGATGAATCAGCATCACCCGGATAAACTGGTTGCGCGCGGTATGCCGGAAGAGATGATTAAAATGGCCACAGAGAAGACTCAGGAAATAAAAGCGGCCTATGACACAATTCAGAAGGCACGTCAGAATAAATAAATGCTATCTTCTCGATAGTTTATTGCTATATTTAAATTAAGATGTTTGGAGCTGTATTCATTGGTGTGTGTGGACGTCCCATGGATTTATCCCTTTTTCAACGTTTAACCGCTTCTGAGCTGGATCAATATATTAGTGAGATTGATCTGGCGATGGAGTATCACAATCGCTGGCTGGCTGCGGTGAACCGCGCTATGGTCTGCCGCGATGCTTCCGACCTTAAACATTTCTCTCAGGATTTAGTCCATCAATGCTATTTCGGCCGTTGGTATGACGGTGTGGAACAGGAAGATATTCTACGAGAACCAGTGTTTAAAAAGATCGGCACCACACACGCAGAAATGCATACCCAGGTTCGTGTACTGATTGATAAATTATTGCAGGATAAAAATTTATCGACGGCGGATTATGACGGCCTAATTAGAATTAGCAGCGAGTTTCGTAAACTCGTTGGTGAATTAAAAGGCACTATTAAACATGATCTACGTTTGATTGCGACCCTGATGGGTAAGGTGTTTGAAAATGCCAGCGAAGGCGTCATTATTACCGATGTTGAAGGTTCAATCCTGAATGTCAACACCGCCTTTTGTCAGGTAACGGGTTATAGCAGAGAAGAAGTATTAGGCAAAAACCCTCGACTGTTACACTCGGGCAAGCAGGATAGCCTGTTTTACCGAAAGTTATGGGATGAACTAACGGAACATAAACGCTGGGAAGGAGAGATCTGGAACAAGCGTAAAAACGGTGAGATATATCCTGAATGGCTAATGATTACGGCTGTGCTGGATGAAACCGGTGAAACTAGCCACTATATTGCCATTTTCTCTGATGTTAGTTCACAAAAGGAAAGTGAAGAACGCCTGTTCTATCTGGCCCATTACGATAACCTCAGCAAATTACCTAACCGCTTAGCTTTTCACGATCGACTTAAGCTTGCCATCTCACAGGCGAAACGAAACCAGGAACTGGTTGCCGTGATGTTTCTGGATCTGGATGGGTTTAAGAAAGTAAACGATAGCATGGGCCATAATGCCGGTGATGAAGTGATTCGTGAAGTAGCGATTCGTCTTGGTAAAGTAATGCGTGAGACCGACACGATATCACGCTTTGGCGGTGATGAATTTACCATTCTCTTGCCCGAAGCAGATAGTGAAGAAGGCGTTGAGATCGCGGCTCAGAAAATTATTGATGCCATATCTGAACCCATTAAGATTGGCGATGCGCTTACCAATGTTACTACCAGTATAGGGATTAGCCTGTTTCCCCATCATGGTGATGATGGTGATGCACTAATTAAGCTTGCTGATATGGCCATGTATGAGGCAAAGGATCAGGGTAAGAACCGCTTCCTGTTTTATAAGGCCGATCAACCTGCTGCCATATAACGTCCACCACTGGCGACTAGCACAACAACAATTCCCAAGCTTAAGTTAATCGCGATCAGGATTCTGATCTGAGCCAGTTTGCCCGCAGCTACAGGCCAGTTTTGATCGGCAACCGCCTGTTTCAATCTGCGATAGGGTGCAAAAAAGACATGCAAATAAATCAGAATCATTAAAGTCCCAAGGCCATTCATGATTGTGACATAAAGTGGACTGTTACTGACTCCACCATAGAGATTAAAGATCATCCAGTAACCGGTCAGTGGTAACAGAATGACGCTGATCCAGACATAGGGAAAAAATTTTCCAAACACATGCACCCACAGGGGCAGTCGCTGGGGTGGATCAAGTAAAGAGCCGGCAACGGGCCGCAAACTGGTATAGGCAAAAAACATTCCGCCAACCCAGATGGTTGCGGCAAGCATATGTAAGGCAATTGCAAGTGACATTAATAATTTATCCTGTTTAAGAGTTATTTTTTAATTTCCATTCCCGCAGCATGATTAGCCAACCACCCACGTACACGTTTGATCAGTATCTCATCCATATTGTTAAAGAAATGATCCGCACCATCAACTTTTAGTTGTGTATATTGCTTGTTTCCAGCTTTGTTCGCAGCAGTGCGTCGGGCCTTTATAGTTTTGATTACAGCTGGCAGATCACGACTGCCATACATGTCCAGGACAGGCAGTTTAACCTTACGTAAGGTTAAGGACGTATCCATTTTTTTCATCTGCTCGCGTTGCTTCTTATCTTTAATAGTGTCATCGGGTTTGAGTACACTCATGCCGATAGCAACATAGGCTCTGACAGAAGGGTCTGGTTTGCTTGCCAGATAATAAGATGCCATGGCGGCCCCCATGCTGTGGGCAATGATGACAATGTTCTCCACCCCCATTTTTTTATAGTAGTCCACGCCAGCCTGAATTCGCGGAATGACGTCATCAAATAGCGGGGCGTAATCTGGGTATTTTTTTTCATTGGCCAGAATGGGTAACTGGAGCGATAAGGTTGACCAGCCATGTTCAGGTAAGGCTGCACGTAGTGGGTTAATCACCTCTGGCCAGGCAGGATGAGCGCCAATACCGTGCAGGACGATTGCACCACCAACCGCCTTTTCAGTGTTGTGTTCTGCGAATATTCCGAGAAATTCAGTTTTCCCTGCCTTTAACGTGACCTCTTCACCGACAATCAATGCATCGACTATTTGTGCTCTCCAGCGTTTTTCTTTGGCGAGGTCAGAGGCCTGGCTTAGTGGTGTAACAATTAAGCAACTGATTATCAATAAAGTACGCAGGGTCATGACAAAGCCTCCAGTTTATAAGGTATTGAATGACATATAGATTAGTCTACCAAATGGGATATGACAAAAGGCTGCAATATTTGCCTTGATCGGGTAGAGTGGGCGGCTGAATTTTTGGGGTACCCGGGTAGCTTACTACCGCGTGGTGCCTTCACAAGCCAAACGAGAGGAAATGACTATGGCCGATAACCTGATTGCACCCTCTATCCTGTCTGCCGATTTTGCGCGTCTGGGTGAGGAAGTCGACAATGTATTAAAAGCGGGTGCCGATATTGTGCACTTTGATGTCATGGACAACCACTATGTCCCCAACCTGACCATCGGTCCACTGGTCTGTGAAGCCCTGCGTAAGCATGGTGTGACTGCCCCCATCGATGTCCATCTGATGGTTAAGCCTGTTGATCGCATTATTCCTGATTTTGCCCAGGCGGGTGCCACCTATATTACTTTCCATCCGGAAGCTTCTGAGCACATCGACCGCACTTTGCAGCTGATTAAAGGTGAAGGTTGTAAAACGGGACTGGTGTTTAACCCTGCCACCTCACTGGATTACCTGAAATACGAAATTGAAAACGTTGATATGGTGCTGCTGATGTCGGTCAACCCTGGCTTTGGTGGTCAGAGCTTTATCCCATCTGCCTTAGATAAGCTGCGTGAAGCACGCAAGATCATCGATGCCTCAGGCCGTGATATCCGCCTGGAAATTGATGGTGGTGTGAAGGTCGATAATATTCGTGAAATCAAAGAAGCCGGTGCTGATACCTTCGTCGCGGGTTCTGCCATCTTTGGTGCGAAAAACGATAAAGATGCCAATGTCTATGACACTGTTATCAAACAGATGCGTGACGAACTGGCAAAAGCTAAATAGTAGTCAGGTGCAGGAATCATGATTAAACCAGTAGAAATGGTCCTTATT